>CAZIRH010000005.1:0-9731 GCA_964541065.1 uncultured Solibacteraceae bacterium | reverse complement strand
CGTACCAAGGCCGACACGACCGCCCTCGGCAACGTGCGCACCGAGTTCACCGAGGCCCTGCGTACCAAAGCCGACACCACCGCCCTCGGCAACGTGCGCAGAGAGTTTGCGGATGCGCTGGGCCGGAAGGCGGACCAGTCGGCTGTCGACGATTTCCGGACCAGGACTGAAACCGCAATCGGCCTCAAGCAGGACGCGAGTACCTTCCAGACTTACCGTGATGGAATGAGCCGCGCCCTAGACGCCAAGGCGGACCAGTCCACCGTGGAAGCGTTTCGCGGTGAGGTCAGCGAGGCCTTGCGGAATCGGGTGGACGCGGACACCTTCGGCACGTTCGCGCGCGAGGTCAGAGGTTCGTTGAGTGCGAAGGTGGACGTTGCCGCCTATGAAACCTACACAGGTACGGTGGACAACAGGATCGGCAAGCTGCAAGGCACCGTCGGGCGACTGAAGAAGGAAGCTTTCGAGCGCTTGGAACCATGAAGATCTCGCTTGCGGCCGGGTTGCAGGATATCGTGACGGCGGTTTCCGCGCCGCCGCTGCGGTACTTCCAGAAGATCTTCCCGCTGAGTTTTCCTGTCTTCTCGGCCGTAGAGCGGCTCTCGATAGACACGCAGGCGACCCGACTGGAAGCCGCGTTTGTTCCCGCCGAGTACAACGCCGTTGCGCCGGGGGGATGGCCTCCTGCCGTGGTGCTGGGCGATTCGGGCGGCTTTCTGCTGATTGCCCTGGACGGTCTCAAGCAGGTCCTCACAGTGCGCACTTCGCTTCCTTCCGCCTCCCGCACCGTGGAGTTCTTCCGCCTGGACGGATCTTGTCCGGCCAGCTCGCCCACCCTGACCACGCCGGAGGGGGGCAGTCTCGCCCAAGAATTCACGGACGTGCGTTTCGCCATCCGGGTGAAGGACTCCGATGGTGCGCCAATCTCCTCCCTGAGTCCCGATCAACTGAAGGAGCTGACTGTGCGATCGTTCCCGACCGGTCCGCGGATCGGAGTTCGCTTGGCGGGGGCTCCTTCCCCTCCTGGTCCTGTCCTGTTCTGGCAAGCTCCTGGGGAGATTCGCCCCGGGGCCCCTGGAGACCTTGGGCTGGTTCACGCAGCGGGTCCCGCCCTGGCCAAACAACTTCAGGCCCTCCTCGACGAACAACATGACACGGGACTGAACGCCCCTTTTCCGCAGTGCCTCGCTGTGGAGCTGGTGATCCAGTCGGACACGCCCTGCCAAGTGAACGTCGGGGTGTGTGATATCGGCTACCACCGGATGATCCAAGCCTGGGAAGGTGAGCCTAGGGATAAGCGGGTGCTGCGCTTCAGCGGCAGCGGCGTCAGTACTCAGCAGGCAGCGATCAGGCTTCCGGGCCAGGCCCAGGTAGTCTCGGCGACGCTGGACGCTGTGGAGAGCTTCCGCGCGGAGCGTGCTCCCACACGAGGGGAGGCGCTCGTGCTCAATGCTGAGCCTGCCCAGCAGAGCGGCGCGTTCATCGAGGACCAGAAGTGGGTCGCCCAGTGCACCACCCTCCAGCAGCCGACCGCCGTGGCCGGTCTTGCGCTGGCGCTGTTGGCGATCCGGGGTAAAACCGAACTGGTGGTGGAACTGCAAGCGGATGCGCAGGGCTTGCCCGGAGGGCAAGCCTTGGCTACAGCACGAATCGTCGCCGACCGGGTCGGCAAGCGCTACTGGGCTCCGGTCTTCTTCCCCGCGGTGTCGGCCCTTCAGCCGCAACCTGTATGGGTGGTGCTGAAAGTCGCATCCGGCGCCGCGGTCTGGCTGACGGAGCCGGGCGGGAACCCCGTCCGGGTGCTGGAACAGCTCGCGGAATCCAGGAGCTGGGCGCAATCCGGTCTACTGCACGGTCAGACCGCGCTGGTTCGGGTGCTGTCACCGAGCGCGCCGCAACCGCGGCAGTGGCCCGCACCCCTCACCTTGTCGGTAGGAAAGCAGGTCCTGACGCCCGCCAGGGCGGATAAGGACAAGAAAACCTTTGTTTTGAACGCGGCCCTGACCGCCTATCTTCAGGAGCGGCCGGAACCCAGCGTTTCGGTCCCGCTGAGCTTCTCCGCCGCCACTCCGGGAATGGTCACCGTCTACGCGCCGGTGGTCCGGTTTGACGCGTGACAGCCGGGGTAGACGCGCCTCGGCATCCGTGGTCCCTCAGGATTCCACGTGGCCGATGGCCTCCCCGCCAGACTCCTGCGGGCCGCGCGGCACGTTCGAGCCGACTACCTCGAGGGTCTACGCGCCGGGCACCGGCTTGGAGACCTCGACCACCTCCGCGTTGCTGCCGGCATCGAAGCTCATTCCCGCCCTTTCCGGCTGGTTGCCGGTGAAGCGCCTCCCGTCCGGCGCCCCCCGCGTCCCTGTCGCTGGGGGCCTTGCGGACCTTGCCGGTTGTACTGAGAGATCCACAGCCAGATGGCCTGCTTAGACACACACAGCCAGTCGGCGATCTGCCGCGCAGCGAACTCTCCCAGGTGGGTGAGCCGGATCGCCCGGCGCTTCTGCTATACAGCCGCTCACAAGTAAAGGGACATGTTCCCTCGTGGCGCACGCTGAAGCGGAACGTCACTTAGTTTTCGTGGGGCGGCCCCCCGGCCTGCGAGCCGACCCCCTGGTCGGCTCCCGGCGGGCCGGAAAACGCCGGCCAGAGGGCCGGCGGCGGCTCGGGGAGCCGCCCCACAGGGGGCCGAGTTGTGCGGTGGTGGGAAAACTAAGTGACATTGCGCTGAAGCGTGCGCCACGGCAGGGGCAATCCGTCTCCCTTTTGCTTCACCGTGATGTCCCTGGATTTATGCGCGGCTGTATAGACGGTTGAAATCAAGCTGGAGGCGCGGGGGGGAATCGAACCCCCGAATAAAGGTTTTGCAGACCTCTGCCTTACCACTTGGCTACCGCGCCGGATGCCGGTCGGGTTCACTACGAAGATAGCGCGCCGCCGGGGGCCAAGTCAATTCAGGCCGCGCACGCCGAGAGCACTTCCCAATACCGCCGGGCCACCGCGTCCAGGCTGTGCTGCTCACGGATGTGGTCTGCTCCGCGCCGGCCGATTTCGCCAGCCGCCTCCCGGTCCTCCGCCAGCCACGCCATGTACTCGGCCAGCATCTCGGTCTCCGCCGGGCCCGGGTCCACCCGCAGGCAGGCATCCTTCGGGAAGCGGACGGTCTCCTCGCCGGCGCTCACCAGCACCGGCTTGCCGATGCCCATCAGGCGGATGGTAATGCCGGAAGTCTCCCCGGCCGCCGGGAAGCGCAGGTTTATGCAGGCGTCCACGGCGGAGGCCAGCAGCCAGAACTCTGCCTCCGGAGCGTAGCCGCAACGGAGGATGCGGGGACCGTCGAGCAAGGGCGCGGTAGCGCGCGCCAGGTCCCGCGAGGCGAACTCTCCAGCCACCAGCAGCGCGGCGTCACAGCCGGCGCGGCGGACCGCCTGGAAGGCGCGCAACGCGGCCAGGAGCCGCTTGGATTCCCGGAGGTGGCCGAAGATGCCGAACAGGAAGGTCTGGGTGGCCAGGCCCAAGCCCTGGCGGAAGCGGATCACTTCAGCCAGCGAGGGAACCTCCGGCGGGCGAAACAGGTGGGGGATTTCGAAGACCCGCGCTGCGGGGGCGTGCTCGGCAGCCATCCGGGCGGCGGCCGGGTTGTGCACCACCACCGCGCGCGCGCGCTCGGCCACGCGCCGCAGCATGGGGTAGCGGAAGTAGCGCGGATCCTGCGCCGAACGCGCCCGGCTGGCCCACAGCTCCGCGGCCAGATCGCGCGTCCACTCGCCGTAGTTGTAGACGAACTCCTCAATGAAGGCGCTGCGGTCCATCCATCCCAGGAAGAAGTGGGCCAGCACAGCGTCGTGGAGGACGGCCACGCCGGGCCGGCGCAGGGCCCGCTGGTAGAAAGGGCGGTGAAGCTGGTTATTACCCAGGTGGTAGAGATGGACGTCGGCGCGCGCGGCGCCGGCCTTGACCTGGCCCAGGCGGGCGAGCGCCTCGAACAGGGCCGCCGCGTAGTCGGCCACACCCGTGCGCGCGGGCGGCAGAGGGGAATGGAACCCTACCGTCACGCCGTCATCCGCGGCCCAAACAGCGCGGTGCCGACCCGCAGATGCGTGGCGCCCTCCTCGATGGCCACCTCCAGATCGTGGGACATGCCCATCGAGAGGCCCGGCAACTGAAAGCTGCGGGCCAGCTCGCGCAGGCGGCGGAAGTAGGGGCGCGATTGCTCGGGGTCGTCGGAGAAGGCCGGCATCACCATCAACCCGCTGAGTTCCAGGCTGGGGCAGGCCCGCAGCGCCTCGACCAGCGCCGGCAGCTCCTCGGCAGTGGCCCCGCTCTTGGCCTCCTCCGGGGAGAGCTTCACCTCGATCATTACGGGCATTCTGCCCACGGCACGCCGCAACGGCGCGGGGACCTCTTCGAGCCGGCGGGCCAGCTTCAGCGAGTCCACGGTCTCGATGACGTCGAACAACTGGGCGGCGCGCCGGGCCTTGTTGGATTGCAGGTGGCCGATGAGGTGGAACTGCGCCCCGGCGAGGCTGGACAGTACCGGAAGCTTGGCCTCGAACGCCTGGACGTAGTTCTCGCCGAAATGGCGCAGCCCCAGGGCGTAGGCTTCCCGGATCACCGCCGGCGGGAACAGCTTGGTCACGGCGACGAGGACGATGTCCTCGCGGCGGCGGCCCGCCCGCTGAGCGGCGTGCGCAATGCGTGCCTCCACCTGCTCGAGCCGTGCTCGCAGCATTCAGACCTTCAGGGCGTGCGCCCGGCGGCCGCCAGCCCGGCAGCACGAGCCGGCCGGCGCCGGCTCTACTCCTTCCTCTTCTGGAGCAGCTCGGCGCGCAGCCCCATGATGCCCAGGACGGGCGCCCACAGTCCGATCAGGATCCCAATAGCATGGGATGCTTCCCCGGTGTATCCGATGCGCGGACCCACCAGGAAGGAAAAGAACGAGAGAGCCACACAGAAGGCCATCACCAAGTACCAGCGCTTGGGATTCTCCTTGGGAGTGGGCATGATGTCCTCCAATCCTCCAAACGAAATGCTTGCTCCGTATATTATATACGTGCCTGCCATGCGTGGCACGAGAAATCCGGGCTCCGCCGCGGAGGAAATCCGGGCGGCGGTGGAGGGTTTCCTGCGGACCTGCCGGGAGCCCGCCGTTTTGGAGCCGGGGGAAGAGCACTTCCTCCTGGGCCCCGGCAGCTTCGCTCTGGAGGCCCGGGGCGGCCGGCTGACGCTGGAGGTGTGGGATGAAACCCGCAACCTGGCGCGGCGGATCACGGGTCTGGGCGAATCCAAGCCGGGCAAGCTCGAACTGGTCATCGAACGGTTCGGCCAGCGCCAGGGGCGGCTGCTGCTGATCGACCTGGCGCGCGGGCGGCCTGCGGAGGCCCGGCGGCGCGGCACGCGCCTGGTGTTCCGAGAGCAGTTCCGCCGCTTCCTCAGCCGGGAGTTTCCGGGCTGGAAGATCTCCGAGCTGAGCACGGAGGCCAACCTGCACGAGAGCCTCTCGCCGGTGTACCCTCGGGCGTGGCTCCGCAAAGGCGGCTCCGGCTGGGCGGCGCTGGCCTGCCCGGCGGAAGCGGGGGCCGCGGCGGGCTTTCTGACCTTTGCGCTGGTGTGGCTGGACTACCTGCGGCGGCGCGAGCTGCGGGTGGCCCTGGAAGGGCTCATCCTCTTACTGCCGCAGCGCCACGAGCGCACGACGTGCCTGCGGCTGCCGTTTCTGGACCCCGGGGCCGTGCAGTGCGTGGTCTTCGTCTATTCGGAGCAAGGTTACGAGGAGCGGTTGGACCCGCGCGACTACGGCAATCTGGACACGCGGCTGGAGCCCTGTCGCATGGGCGTGTGGCGGCCCTCGGCGCAGCTCGAGGCGTGGCTGGAACGTCTGGGCCGGGCGCCCTGGGTGGAGTCCATCGCGGCCAGCGATGGCAGCGTGAGCCTGCGGGTGCGGGGCCTGGAGTTTGCGCGGGCCAGCGGACCGGAGCTGCGCTTCGGCCTGGAGCGGCAAGTCCTGGCCGGGGAGGCGAACCTGGAGGAGACCGAGCGGCTGGCGGCCGAGTTGGCCCGGCTGCGCTCGCCCGAGGCGGTGGATCGGGAGAACCCGCTGTACTCGGCGCGCCCGGAAGCCTGGCTGGAGTCTCAGGTACGGGCGCACCTGGAGCGGCTGGATCCCAGCTTGCGGCCCGCGCCGGTCTACGGCCAGGTGCCGGCCACGGCGGGCGGCGAGCGCGGAGTCATCGATCTGGTGGCGGTGGACCGGGACGGGCGCCTGGCGGTGCTGGAACTGAAGGCTTCCGAGGACATCCAGTTCCCGCTGCAAACGCTGGACTACTGGATGCGTGTGAAATGGCACCTCGAGCGGGGCGAGTTCTCCCGCGGCGGCTACTTCCCGGGAGTGGAGCTACGCGCGGAAGCGCCCCGGCTGCTGCTGATCGCGCCGGCGCTCGAGTTCCATCCCCAGACCGAGGCGGTGCTGCGCTACTTCTCGCCCGAGATCGAGGTCGAGCGCATCGGGCTGGGCGCGGACTGGCGCCGCCAGCCGGAAGTGATGTTCCGGCTCCGGGGCGCGGAGCGCCCGGCATAGTAAGATGACCGTGATGAGGAGCATCGTCGTCGCTGCCACGCTGGTGTCCGCCGCCGCCCCACACCTGGTGGAAGGCAACCCCGCCGCCGCCGTCCGCGTGATCATCTACGAGGACCTGCAATGCCCGGACTGCGCCGCCTTCCGGCGCATGCTGGACGAGAAGCTGCTGCCGCGCTACGGCGCCAAGGTAGCCTTCGAGCACCGCGACTTCCCGCTGGCCAAGCACGCCTGGGCGCGCAGAGCGGCCATCGCCGCGCGTTTCTTTGAGGAGGCGAGCGCAGAGCTGGCGGTGGGCTTCCGCCGACACGTGCTGGCCAACCTGCGGCAGATCACCGTCGCCAACTTCGACGAGCGGCTGGCGGCGTTCGCCAGGGAGCATGGCGCCGATCCGCAGAAGGCGCAGGCCGCGCTCCAGGATGCGCGGTACGCCGAGCTGGTCGAACGGGACCTCCAGGAGGGCGTGGCGCGCGGGGTGGCCAGGACGCCCACCATATTCGTGGACGGCACGCCGTTCATCGAGACGTTCACCTTCGAGGAGGTGGCCAAGGCCCTCGAGGCGGCGCTGGGAGCGGTGAAATGAGCGCGGCCGCGGACAAACCAGTCGCCATCGTCACAGGGGCCAGCCGGGGCATCGGGCGCGGCATCGCCCTGGAGCTTTCCTCGACGCACCAGGTGGTGGCCACCTATCGCGGGCGGCGCGACGCGGCCGAATCGCTCCAGGCGGCCACCGGCGCGGAGATCTTCCAGTGCGACGTCAGCGCGGCGGCCGACCGCGCCGCCCTGATCGGCTTCGCCCGCCAGCGCTTCCACCGGCTGGACCTGCTGGTGAACAACGCCGGGATGGCGCCGCGGGAGCGCCGGGACATTCTGGAGGCCACCGAGGAGAGCTTCGACGAGGTGCTGGGCACGAACCTGAAGGGGCCGTATTTCCTGACGCAGCTTGCGGCGCGCTGGATGGTCGAGCAGGGCGGCGGGCGGATCGTGTTCGTGACCTCGATCTCCGCCTACGCAGCCTCGGTCAACCGCGGCGAGTACTGCATTTCCAAGGCCGGCCTGAGCATGGCCGTAGCGCTATGGGCGCAGCGGCTGGCGGCCAGTGGCATCCAGGTGTTCGAGATCCGCCCGGGCATCATCCGCACGGACATGATCGCGGCGGTGGAAAAGCTCTACGAGGAGCGCATCGCCGGCGGGCTGCTGCCCCAGCGGCGGATGGGGGAGGCGCGGGACGTGGCCCTGGCGGTGCGCGCCATCGCCCACGGTCTGCTGGACTACTCGACCGGCCAGGTCCTCAATGTGGACGGCGGCTTCCATCTGCGCAGCCTGTAGCACAGGCATTCCTGCCTGTGTCTCTCCGGAAACACAGACTGGAAAGTCTGTGCCACCGTAGCGCAGGCACTCCTGCCTGCGTCCCCGCATGATATAAGTAAAAAGTTCGCTCGCGCCAAGGAGCTGCGATGAAGAAGATCTACTACGGCTGGTGGGTCACTGCGGCCGCTTTCGTCACCTTCGGCCTGTCCGTGGGCTGGCCCTACTACAACATCTCCTTCTTTTACGACTACTTCGCCAAGCCGGTGGAGCAGGGGGGATTTGGCTGGACCAGGGCCGAAATCACCTTCGGCTTCCCGCTGGCCGCCCTGCTGACCATCTGGGCAGGCCCCTTGCTGGTGCCCCGCTTCAGCCCGCGCAAGCTGATCGTGGCGGGAACGGGCCTGACCTGCCTGGCCTTCCTGGCCTTCGGCAACATGGGTGCCAACATTCATGTCTATTGGGGCATCTGGCTCGTCTACACGATCGGCTACATCCTCTCCGGGCCCATTCCGCACCAGATCATCATCTCGCAGTGGTTTCGCCGGATGCGGGGCCGGGCCATGGGGGTGCTCTACGTTGGGGTGGGCCTGATCGGGTTTCTCGGCTCCTTTCTCGTCAAGCCGCTGGCGGAAACCTTCGACTTCCACACCGCCCTGATGATCATGGGCGTGACGGTGCTGCTGGCCTGGCCGCTGGCGCTGCTGGTGCACCGCGACCGTCCCGCCGAGAAGGGCCTCTACCCCGACGGCGCCGCCACGCCGCCGGCCGAGATCTCGGTCCAGTCCTACTCGTTCCGCTTCCTGCTAAGCCGCGGGGCTTTCTGGCTGCTGCTGGCCGGCAGCGCTTGTTCGATCGGCTCCATCGGCGCGGTGAACTTCCACATGAAGTTCGTCTTCCTGGACCAGATGCAGACGAGCCCCTCCGATCCGCAGTTCCAGGCGTTGCTCAATTCCACCTGGCGCGCAGCCTCGATGATCATCCTGGCTTCGAGCATCGCCGGGCGCCTGGCCATCGGGGTCCTGTTCGACCAGCTCAACAAGAAGCTGGTGATGATGGTCAGCTACTTCCTTTCCGCCCTGACCATACCCATCCTGCTGACCGTCCAGCCCCCCACCACGCCCTGGGTGTTCTCGCTGCTGTTCGGCTTCGCCATGGGGGCGGACTACATGCTGATCCCGCTGATGGCCGCCGAGGTGTTTGGTGTTAATTCGCTGGCCCGCTGCATGGCCATCATTCTGCCGGTGAACACCATCACGCAGACTTGGTTTCCTTACCTGGTGTCTGTGATCCGTGAGCAGTTCGGCAACTACACGATTGCCATGGGGGTGGTGGTGTTCGGCGTGGCGCTGATGAGCGGCGTCTGCATTCTGCTGCTGCCGCGGCGCCCGCTCCCGGCGCAGATGCTGGCCAGCGAGCCGCCGGCGAGAGCGTGAGGAGGAATGCGCGGCCGGGGAGGGCGGCATGCCAAGACGATTCTCCTTTGCTGAGGTCGGACTCGACGTAAGCGCCGGCCGGGCCGCGGTAGCCGAGCCGATCGAGGCGGAAGAACCTTTCGAGATCGCCCTGCTGGGGGACTTCAGCGGGCGCGCCAACCGCGGGCTGCTGGACCCCCGGCTGAGTCTGCGGCGTCCTGTGCTGGTGGACCGGGACAACTTCGACCAGGTGCTGGCGAGGCTGGGTGCGGAGCTTCAGTTGCCCGCCGGGGAGGCGCGCCTCACCCTGCGCTTCCGGGAACTGGACGACTTCCACCCGGACCGGCTGTTCGAACGGCTGGAGTTGTTCCAGGCACTGCGTCGCACGCGGAGCGAGCTGCTGGACCCGGAGACTTTCCGCCGCGCCGCGGATACCC
>CAZIRH010000004.1:0-33529 GCA_964541065.1 uncultured Solibacteraceae bacterium | reverse complement strand
CGCGGGGTATTTCGACGGCACTTCGCCGGTCGTTCTGCCCAGCGAGCGGGCCGACGGGCTGCTGCCCTCCGTGGTCATGTACCACAAGGGCGGCTTTCTGGTGGGCGAGCCGGCGCTGGAATTCGCCCACAAGGACCCGGCCAACGCCATCTTTTCGATCAAGCGCCTGATGGGGCGCACCTGTGACGAGTCCAAAGTGGAAGAGGTCCGGCCCCGGGTGAACTACTCGATCGTGCGCGCTTCCTCGAGCGACGACCCCGGCGTGCGCGTGCTGCTGGGCGGGCAGGAGTACACCCCGGTCCAGATCTCCACTATGATCCTCAGCCAGATCAAGAGCATGGCCGAGAAGAAGCTGGGCCAGCCGGTCACGCACGCCGTCATCACTGTGCCTGCCTACTTCGAGGAGCGCCAGCGGGCCGCCACCCGCGAGGCCGGCCGGCGCGCCGGATTCATTGTCAAGCGCATCATCGACGAGCCGAGCGCCGCGGCCATTGCCTACGGGTTCACGGTGTCCAAAGGGATGCGGAAGAGGATCCTGGCCTTTGACCTGGGCGGAGGCACCTTCGACGTGTCGATCATCCACACGGTCATGTCCCAGGACGGGGTGAACCATTTCGAAGTAGTGGAAAAGCGTGGCGACAACTGGCTGGGAGGCGACGACTTTGACCGCGCCATCGTGGCCGAAATGGTCGCTCAGGTGAAGAGCGAGTACGGGTTCGATCCCTCCCCGGACAAGGGCTTTCAACTGCTGGCCAAGCAGTCGGCCGAGAAAGCCAAGATCGCTCTGAGCACCAGTGAGCGGACCGCCATCACCCTGCCCGCGGCCTACGCCGCGAAGACTCCGGACGGGCGCATCATCGACCTGGACATGCTGCTGACGCGCCCGCGGCTGGACGAGATCATCCGGCCTTACGTGGACCGCTGCATGAAGCACGTCATCGAAGCTCTGCGGTATCAAGGCATGGAGCCGGACGACATTGACGTGGTCCTGATGGTGGGCGGTTCCACCCTGGTGCCCCTGGTGCATGAAGCCGTGACGGGCTTGTTCGGGCAGGAGAAAGTGAAGCAGGTCACCAACCCCTTCCATTCCGTGGCCTTGGGCGCCGGGATTCTGGCGGCCACCTTGCGCGGGGTGCAGTGCCCCAAGTGCCAGAAGGAGAACGACGAGGCCGAGCAGTACTGCCGCTTTTGCCGGGAGTCGCTGTCGGCGGCGGTCTCCGTGGGCGGGATCTCCATCGGGGACGTCACCGCCGTGGCCTTCGGGATCAAGGCCGTGCGCGGCGAGCAGCCGGACGCCTTCGAAGTCATCATTCCCAAGGGAGAGCCCTTTCCGCTGCGGCACCCCAAGAGCCGGCAGTTTGAAACCACTTCCGACAACTTCATCCAGATTCCGGTCTACGAGGGGGTGGAGCCCGTGGCCAGCAAGAATGAGGAGCAGGGGGTGATCGAGATCTCGCCCAGCGATTTCGCCCAGGCGGACGAGAACGCCCCGGCCGGAACCATGGTGACCGTCTCGATGAACTATGACCAGGACCGGGTGACCTTCGTGAAGGTGCAGGTGCACGGCACCAACGTCGAGCGGGAATTCCGCCTGCGGCATGACCGTCCCCGGCAGGGGGCGCGCCGGGCCGCGGCCGACGCGCGCAAGTGGAAGGGGGAGCTGGAGTTCTGGCTGCGCGTCGCCGAGCGCCTCCGCGACAAGTACCAGACCTACATGGAGCCCCGGCATCGCAGCCGCCTGGAAGCCGATCTCCAGCGCGCCAATCAGGCGCTGGGCACGGAGGATGCCTCCGCCATCCAGGACGCCTGCAAGGCGCTGGGGATCACCGTGCACTCCTGCGGCGTGGCCAGCACTCTGTTCCTGGCCGAAGAGGTGCAAACCGGCGCCTCGCCCGAGCGCTCCAGGAGAATGAACGAGACGGTCCAAAGGATCAAAGAGGCCTGGGCCGAGGGCCGGAAGGATCAAGCCACGGAGCTGATGGAGGCGCTGCGCACGGCCATCGCCGCCGAGGTGCGCCGCCAGTCGCGCGAGCTGCCGGGGCAACGGGATTTCGGAGGATTGTTGCGGGTGCGTGACTACTAGTGGCCATGAGTGAGCAGGTCCATGTCGGGCTGGATTTCGGGAGCCTGGGGTTGCGGGCCGCCTGTTTCTCCGGCGGCAGGGTCGTGGCCCTGTCCGGCGAGCCGGGCTGGAGCGACCCGGCGCGGTGGCTGCTCTGCGAGCGTTCCCCGGATGCTGCGCCCGGAGTGCGGTTCGTGCCCGTCAAGAGTGTCCTGGGGATGCGCGCCGGCGAGCCCGCGGGTGCGGGGAACGGAGGAGCCGCAGCGGTGCGGGGATTCGTCCAGGGACTGCGCGGCATGGTGGAACGGGAATGCGGAGGGACGCCCGGGCAACTGGCCATCGCGGTGCCCGCCCTCTACTCGACGGCACGGCGCCAGGCCCTTCGCGAGATCGCGCAGGCCGCCGGATTCGGGCGTGTGCGCCTGCTCAACGACGGCATGGCGGCCGCCATCGCCCACATGCACGGCTGCCCGGAGCCGCGCACGCTGCTGGTCCTGAGTATGGGCTACAGCGGAGTGGAGATCGCCGTGATCCGCGCGGCCAAGAGCCACTACCGGGGCCTGGCCTATCACGGCTCGACCGCCTGCGGGGGAGCGGTTTTCGATATGTCCGTCTTGTGCGGGTGCTTGCTGACCCTGGCCGAGAAGGGGCTGTGGTGGCCGCCCCCGGACCTGGCGGCGGAACACTGGCTGGCTTGGCGCCAGACGGCGCAAGACGCCAAAGAGGCATTCTCGAGGGCGGAAGAAGCAGTGGTGGATGTCGGAATACCGACCCGGGCGGGCCGCCTGACAGCGTCCATACGAGTGCTGGGCGCGGACTTCCGCCGGCTGGCTGGGGAGCTGCTGGCGAGGAGCCTCAGGCCGCTGGAGAGAATCCTCACGGAAGCCAACCTGGCCATCTCGGACATCGACGAGCTGGTGCTGGCCGGCGGGAGCACCCGCCTCGAGCTGGTGCGACATATGGTGGCAGAGCGCTGCTCCCGCGCGCCGGTGGTGCTGCCGGACGAGGCTCTGGCGCAAGGCGCTGCTCTGTACGCGGCACACTTGGAAATGGAGGCCGGCGGCGAAGCGGCGCCCTGGCCCGGGCTCGCGGCGGACGCGCCCGACGTGCTGGCGCCAGCCACCCGCGGAGTGACAGTGAGCCTGGCGATACCGGAGGCGGCCGGCGGCGCTCTTCAGGCCAGCCTGCCGCCCGTGCGACGTGTGAGGCTCACCCTCGAGCTTCCACCCGAGGCCGCCCGTCCCGAGCCGTGGCCTGCCCCGGCGGCGGGCGAACTCGCCGCAGAGGAGCCGGACATCCTCCGCCAGCGGCTTTTGGACAGGGCCCGCCAGCTTGCGGCCCAGGGAGGGCACGAGGCGGCCGCCCGCCTGCTGGAAGGACTGATCGAGGAGTCCCAGGCCCTGCTGGCCGCCGTCCGCACCCGCGGCGCGCCGTCCCGCGAGGCCGCGGCGGAGGCCTTGCGCCGCGCGGAGGAGTTCCTCCAGGCGGGCCAATACCAGCAGGCCGTCGAGCAGGCTCATGTGGCCTACTCGCTGGAGCCTGACGCCCCCGCCGTGTTTCAGCAGATGATCGAGGTCCACTGCCGCGCGGCCATGGCGTCATGCTCGAGGGAAGGTTACGCGCAAGCCATGCGCTGGCTGATGTGCGCCCACGGGCACGACAGCACCAACCCCGTAGTTCACCAGCGCATCGCCGAGCGGCACTTCCTCCATGCCCGGCAGGTGTCCGCCAGGGGCGATTCCGTGGAAGCGCTACGGGCCCTGGAGGAGTGCCTCTACTACGAACCGGAGCACGCGCAGGCGCGGGAGCTTCAGACTGCCCTGCGCGCCCAGGCGCAGACCTTGAACCCTGAAGGAGATTGACGTATGATGCGGAGCGACCCTCACCAGCCGGGTTCTCCGGGAGGACCAGCGATGGATAGCGATGAGCGCGCCGAGTCTGAGAACCCGCCATCGGACAGCGTGAGTGCCGCCGCCCTTGAACCTGTGGCGCCGGAGGAGCTGGAGAGCGCTGCCGGAGCGCCGCCGGTTGCCGAAGCCGAGGCCGCGCCGCCCGCGGCGGTGCCCCCCGCCGCGCCTGGGCCGGACCTGGCCGCCCTCGAGCGGCGTCTGGACGAGCTGCGCGACATCATCGAGGAAGGCAACCGCATCGCCCGGGACCGCGAGCGCGTCATCGACCGCCTCTACGAGGAGAACCAGAAGCTCCGCGCGGGCGAGCTCACCCAGGCGCTCGATCCGGTCTGGCGGGACCTGATGCGCTTGCACGACGACTTAGAGAGGACTTTCCAGGCTTACGCTGCGCGCCCCGAAATCGATCCGGAGGCCGTGCGGCGGGACTGGGCGAGCTACGCGGAGGTGGTCGCCGATATCCTCTACCGGCAGGGCATCGAGCAGCTGGAAATCCCTCCGGAGGCTCCGTTCAACCCGCGGGAACACCGCGCCTGCGCGGCCGTGCCCACGCCGGAGGCGGCCCGCGACCGGACCGTGGCGCGGGTGGTGCGGGCCGGTTTCCGCAACGCCGCCCGAATCCTGCGGGTGGCGGACGTGGAAGTCTGCCGATTTACGCCGGAAGAGAGCGCCGGGCCGCCTGCGCCCTGCGAGTCCCCATAGAGAAGGGAGATGAATCATGGCTGCGAACAAAATAGCTGGCATTGACTTAGGAACCACTTACTCCTGCATTGCCTGCGTGAGCGACAGCGGCAAGCCGGAAGTTATCCCGAACGTCGAAGGCGAGCCCACCACCCCCTCGGTGATCTACTTCGAGAGCGCCGACAACATCGTGGTGGGGAAGGTGGCCAAAAACTCGGCCAAGATCTACCCCGACCGCACCTTCGCGTTCATCAAGCGGGAGATGGGCCACGAGGCGGTGTTCCAGGTGGACGGCAAGCCCTACAAGCCCGAGGAGCTGTCCTCGTTTGTGCTGCGCAAGCTGGTCAAGGACGCCTCCCTGGCGCTGGGCGAGGAAATCACCGACGTGGTTATCACCTGCCCGGCTTATTTCGGCATCAACGAACGGGAGGCCACCAAGAACGCCGGGCAGTTGGCCGGGCTGAAGGTCCGGCACATCCTGAACGAGCCCTCCGCGGCGGCCTTCTGCTACGGGCTGGACCAGCGGCACGAGGACCAGGTGGTGCTGGTCTACGACCTGGGCGGCGGCACCTTCGACATAACCATGATCGAAGTCCGCGGCGGCAATGTGCGCGTGGTCTACACCGACGGCATCCACAGCCTGGGCGGCAAGGACTGGGACGACCGGCTGGTGAACCACTTCTCCGAGCAGTTCATGGCGCAGTACCCCGACAAGGGCGACCCGCGTGACGACCCGGAGTCCTTGCAGGCGCTGGTCATCGACGCCGAGGAGGCCAAGAAGGGGCTCAGCTCGCGCGAGAAATGGCCCATCTCGGTGGCTCACGCCGGCTGCCGCGCCCGCCTCGAACTCACCCGCGAGAAGCTCGAAGAACTCACCGCGGATCTGCTCGGCCAGACCATCGAGCTCACCAAGCGGGTGGTGGAGAAAGGCACGGACAGCCTGAAGAAAGAAATCCAGGAAAGGACCGGCCAGGAACCTGAGGAAGTGAAGGTGGACCGGATCCTGCTGGTGGGCGGCTCGAGCTTGATGCCGGCGGTCAGCCGGCGCTTGACGAGCGAGGTGGGCATCGAGCTCCAGATGTTTGAGCCGCACTTGTCCGTGGCCAAGGGGGCCGCGCTGGTCGGGCTGAAGATCCTGGCCGGCGAGCTGATCAAGGAAGAAATCGCCGCCACCCAGGGAAAGCCGGTGGAACAGGTGGACCTGGGCCAGGTGGACTCCCAGACGCTGAACGAAGCCGCACGCAAGGTCTCCGAGAAGGCGGGCCCGGCCTTCCGCTTGCCGGGCAAGGAACTGGCCGCGATGGCCACAGGCAGGATTGTCAACGTCACTTCCAAGGGCTTCGGAGTAGTGGTGTCGGTGGGGGAGCGCTTCGAGAGAGAGGAAGTCCACTATCTGATCCACAACAACACCAGGCTGCCTGTCGAGGTAACCGAAACCACTTTCGGCACTCTGCGCGACAACCAGCGCACGGTGAAGATCCGCGTCATGGAGCAGGCCGGCCAGGAGGAGTCCCCCCTGATGGACAACAACATCGAGTTGCAGTCCGGCGAGATCGCGGGACTGCCCCCGGCCTTGCCGGCCGGCTCTCCCATCCATGTCGCCTTCTGTCTGGAGGAAGACGGGACCTTGAAGGTGCGCGCCGAGGAACCCAGTTCGGGCCAGCAGCTCACCCTGGAGGTGGCCGCGCGCAGCGGGGTAATGAGCCAGGAGGAAATCGAAGAGGTCAAGGGATTGCTGCTCCAGAAGCAGGTGAGTTAGCGTGGGACAGGCTTCAGCCTGTCAGGTAGAAGCCTCGCAAGAAGGCCATGCCGGAGTTTGACCCTCAGGAGTACTTCCGACGGGTCTTGAATCCCGCCCTCGAGGAGTACCGCCGCACCGGGGAGCTGCCGGACGTCTTCGCCCGTTACGATCTGCCGCTGGAGGTCTCCAACCCGGACGAAATCCGTAGCGTTCTCCAGCGCACCTTCTCGTTCTGGTGTTCCAACAAGAACAATTCCAAGTACGGCACGCTGCTGGCGGTGCTGTGCTCCGACAAAGAGCACAAGGGAGCCGAGCGCATTCTCCTGGACCCGCCAGCCAGAGACCTGGCCCGTGAGGACGCCGAAAACCGGCGGAGGAAGAGAGCGGCCGCCCGCTTCGCCGAACTCGACAACTCGATCGACCTCATCGTGGGCAAGGGTTATGTCACCCCGGAGGAGTTGTCGGCGCTGCTGGCGCGCTACGTCTCCGAGAAGGGTTTTCCCGAAGCCGAGGTGCGCGAGCGGCTCAAGCGCGTCCCCGTGAAGGCGCCGCCCAAGCCGCCGCCAGCCAAGGAGGGCCTCCCCAAAGAGGTCCGGACGCGGCTCAAGGAGAACCTGGCCGTGCTCGGCCTGGCGGACCTTTACCAGTTCCTGAAGATACGGCCCCCGCTCACCCGGGCCAAGCTGTCGCCCCGTTACCAGGAATGCGAGCGCGAGTGGCGGCCCAAGCCCAACGACCACCGCAAGACCTGCGCCAACGAGCTGTTGGCCATCATCAAGCTCCACCTCATCGACGGGGATCCCGAGCGCTACGAGCAGGCCCGTTGTTGGGAGGTCCGGGAACAGCTTCGCGGCGACGTGGCTCTGGCCGCGGCCGACAAGCGGATCACCGAACACGAGTACGGCCACTTGGCGAAGATGGCTACCGACCGGGGTCTGGACGCGGCCGCGGCCGAGGAGTGCATTCGCAGCCTGGCCGCGGAGATGGGCGCCGCGCTCGAACTGGCCTCCACGGAAAGCACCCTGCGCTGCGCCGGCTGCCTCAACTCTTTTCCGGCCCAGAGCGCCCCGGATCGCTGCCCGGTGTGCAACCACGAGTTGTGGCGCAACTGCCCCAAGTGCGGAACCCGGGCCCCGCTGGGCATCAGCACCTGCGGCAACTGCCGCTTCACGTTCGACGACTACCCGCGCCTCCAGCTCCTCATCCGCCAGGCCGAGCTGGCCCTGGCGGACAGCCGCGTCAGCGATGCCCTCGAAACCGCGCGCGAAGCCGAGCAGCTCTGGGGCGCCCGGGACGGCCCGGTCGATGAGCTGTTCCGGAAAATCGAGGGCCAGCAGGGGGAGATCCTGAACCTCCGCGTGGAATTCGAGAAGGCTCTCTTTGACCGGCGCCTGTACAAGGCGCGGGCGCACCTGGCCGCCCTATCGGGGAAAGCGCCGGGATTCCGGTTCGCCGACGGGAAGACCCTCCCGGAGCTGGAGGCGCGGCTCGAAGGGCCCCTGAAGCAGGTCGAAGCCTGCCTCGAGGAAGCCCGCTCCTTCGAGCGCCGGTCGCAACCCGACGAGGCCATTCTGTCCTACGAGAAAGCGCTCTCGCTGGCGCAGGATTGCGAGGAGGCCCGCCGCGGCCTGGCCCGCCATCCTCCCCTGCCGCCCGGGAAGGTGACCGCCAGCTTCCAGGGCGACCACGTGCTGGTGGAATGGCTGCCCAGCCCGACCAAGGGGACGCTCGAGTACGTGGTCGTGCGCCAGGAGAGCCGCGCGCCCACGGCGGTCGGAGACGGGCGCCAGCTCGAGCGCACGCCCACCCTGGTCTCGCGCGACACCAGCGCCCCGCCCGGAGCTACCCTCTACTACTCCGTCTTCACCGACCGCTGGGGAACCCATTCCCGGCCCGCCTCCTCCGCCGGGGTCTTCAGCGCGGTCGAGGTGGCCAACCTCACGCTCAAGGCGGGCGATGGCTCCGTCACCGCCGCCTGGAGCCCCGTGCCACCGGGCGCCCGCGTGCGGGCGCTGCGCAAGGAGAACAGCCCGCCAGCCAGCCACCAGGACGGCGTCCGGGTCAAGCACCTGGACCGGGACGAGTTCTTCGACGGCTTCGTCGATACGGCCGTGCGCAACGGCTGCATGTACTACTACCTGATTTGGGTCGAGTACAAGGACCCGTCGGGACGCGCGCTGGCCACCCCGGGGCGCGTCGAAAGAGCGCGCCCGGAGGCCCCGGCGGCGGCGGTCAACGATCTGCGTCTCGTGGCCGAGGAGCGCGGCCTCGGGCTGGTCTGGACCGCCCCGCCCGGCGGTTCCGTGCGCATCTACCGTGCCAGTAAGCCCCCGCAGGGGCAGCCTGGGACGCAGGTCTCCCTGTCCGGCCTGTCGGCGCTGGGCGCGGTGCTGAGCAATCAGGGCGCCACGCGGGCGGTTGATCCGAGCCCTCCCAGCGGCATCTGCTACTACATCCCGGCCACCTTAGGCCCGGACTTCGCCCTGCTGGGCGCCTGGCGGCGCTACGTGGCGCTGCCAGACGTTTCGGGGCTGGAGGCGCTGGACTTCACCAGTTACGTCCGGCTCTTCTGGGACTGGCCTGCCGGCTGCGATTACGTCTGGGTGGCCTGGCGCGGCGACGCCTATCCGGAGGCGCCGGACGCCGAAGGCGTCACCGCCAAGAAGTGCACCCGCGAAGAGTACCAGCAGCAGGGGTATTTCGAGATCGCCCAGCCCAGCCCGGGACCGCAGCGGTTCACGGTCTTCACCGGCGGCCAGATCGAGGGCCAGGAAGTGCACAGTTCCGGCATCGGTCCCGGCTGCCGGGCGGAGTTGCGCACGGGCGCGGTGTGCGAACTCGCCTACACGCTGACCCGCGGGAAAGGCTTCTACCGCAGGCAGGTCATCATCACCCTGACGGCCTCGAAGGACGTGCGCGAGCTGCCCGATCTGGCAATCGTCGCGCACAAAGGCGATCAGCCACCGCGCACCCTCGAGGACGGCGAGATGCTGGAGGTCCTGCGCGAGTTGGGTTTGCCGGCGGGGATTCCGGTTGAGCGGGAGATCGAGTTGACCCGCACGCCCGTCTGCCTGCGCGCCTTTTTCCGCGATCCCAAGGAGTACCGGCGGTATCGGCTGGCCGAGCCGCCCCCGGCTCAGTTGCAGATGCGCTGATGCCACCGGAGTCCCACTATGGCAGAAGAAGACGTCCTGGCCGGCATTGATTTGGGCACCACCAATTCCGCCCTCGCCATCGTCCACCCTGACCGGCCGCCGGAGGTGCTGCCCAACGCGGAAAGCCAGCGGCTCACTCCCTCGGTGGTCCAGATCTCGGCCGACGGCACCACCTTGGTCGGTGAACTGGCCAAGCGGGAAGTGGTCCTGGAGAAGGAGAACACGGCCCAATTCTTCAAGCGCGAGATGGGGACGTCCACGGTATACGAGTACCGCGGCCGGACCTGGACGCCCACCGACCTCTCCGCCGAGGTGCTCAAGAAGCTCAAGCTCGACGCGGAGGCCTTCCTGCGGAAGCCCGTGCGGCGCGCGGTGGTCACCGTGCCGGCCTACTTCCAGGACGCGGCCCGCGTGGCCACGCGCCAGGCGGGAGAGCAGGCCGGCCTCGAGGTCATCCAGATCATCAACGAGCCCACCGCGGCGGCCCTGGCCTATGGCCTCAAGCAGAGGCCCCTCGAGGAGGTCATTCTGGTCTACGACCTGGGCGGCGGAACCTTCGACATCACGCTGGTGCGCGTGGGCCCCGCGGGCGTACAGGTGATCGGAACCGATGGAGACCACCACCTGGGCGGGAAGAACTGGGACGACCGGCTGGTCGAGCACATCGCGGACCAATTCCGGCGCCGGCACGGCGTCGATCCGCTCGACGAGCCTTACACCTACCAGGAGCTTCTCATTCGCGCCGAGGATGCCAAGAAGACCCTCTCGGCCAGCCTCAAGGTGGCGGTGCCGGTGCAGTGCCAGGGCAAGCTGGACCGCATCGAGGTTACCCGCGAGCAGTTCGACAGCCTGACCCGCGACCTGCTGGCCCGCACCGAGATGCTCATGCACAAGGTGCTGGAGGAGACTGGCTACGAATACTCGCGCGTCAGCAGCGTCCTGATGGTGGGTGGCTCGACGCGCATGCCCGCCTGCCTCGAACTGGTCCGGCGGCTGACCGGACGCGCGCCCAACACCACCGTGAACCCCGACGAATGCGTGGCCATCGGCGCGGCCATCCAGGCCGCCCTCTACCAGGATCCCCAGCAGCGCACCCCGGCGGCGGGCCTGGCCTGGCGCGGGCCCATTCAGATTGAGGACGTGACCAGCCACAGCCTGGGGATGATCGCCGTCAGCGCCGACGGCAAGCGCTACGTCAATTCCGTCCTCATTCCCAAGAACCGCCCCATCCGCTGCCGCGAGGTGCGTCCTTACCAGGCTCGCACCGCCCGGGGCAAGGACAACACCGTCTCCGTGTACGTCAACCAGGGCGAGGGCGAAGATCCCGCCAACTGCTCCTTCGTGGGCAAGTACGTCATCAAAGACATCCCTCACGGAACCCAAGGCATGGCGGTGCTGGATATTGCCTACGAGCACGATCGCAGCGGCGTGGTGAGCGTCTCGGCCACCGAGCGGAGCCAGAAGCGGTCGCTGCCGGTCGAGAAGCAGGCCGAGCTGGGCGATACTTCCTGGGTGCTGCGCTCGCCCGAGGAGGTCCGCGAGGTGGGACACAAGACCATCTACGCGGCCATCGACCTCTCGGGCAGCATGATCGGGCAGCCGCTGGCCGAGGCGCAGAACGCCGTGCGCGGGTTCATTCAGAGCATCGACCTGGCGCACTCCTCGGTGGGATTGTTCTCCTTCGCCGACAAGGTGCACCTGGATCAGGAGGCCACCCAGAACGCGAAGTC
Organism: uncultured Solibacteraceae bacterium; assembly: GCA_964541065.1. Classification (GTDB taxonomy): domain Bacteria; phylum Acidobacteriota; class Terriglobia; order Bryobacterales; family Bryobacteraceae; genus VFZS01. The sequence goes on along the minus strand of CAZIRH010000004.1, from coordinate 22,253 downwards.
GCTCGAGCGGGCGATCGCCGCGTGGCGATGCGGCTCGGTCGGCTACGGCAACGCCACGGATCCTTTCCAGGAGGCGCTGGGCCATCTGCGGAACGCCGAAGGCGCGCGCTACATCATCGTGCTCACCGACGGAGTCTGGTCGCACCAGGACGTGGCCGCGCGGCGGGCCAAAGCCTGTCGCGAGGCGGGTATCGAGATCATCGCCATCGGATTCGGAGGCGCGGACCGTGCCTTCCTGCGCCGCCTGACCACCGCGGACGAGGCCGCTCTATACGTCAAGTCGGGCGAGCTCGTTTCCACCTTCGGCCAGATCGCGCAGGTGCTGGTGGAAGGGGGCCTCGGCCGCGCTGCCGCCGGTGACGCGGCTGGCCGCCGCAAGTAGTAGACGATTCCCCCCAACCCCCGCCGGTCTTTCGCCCCATACCCTTGCCGCCACTGCCCGCGCCCGACGATAAGAAGGCCTGGCGGGAGGATCGCTTGCCCGCACCACCCATCGCTCCGAGCACGCACGTTCGCCTTCTGGCCTACGGCGGCACTCACTACGCCGAGCGCAGCCGCGTCGGCGCCTGGCCCTCCATCCCCACGGGCACTCTTCAGGACCTCTACGGCCTCGTGCCCGGGGGCGTCGCCTATGGCTGCGGCGTGCTGGATGCTCAGGCCTTCCTGGTGATCCGCCAGCGGCAGAATACCTCGAACCGCGGCGGGTACGCCTACTCGCTGCTCCTGGACCCGGGCCGCCAGGTCTGGGAACGCTTCGGCTGGAACGCCGCTCGGCTCACCCACACGATCCTGTCTAGTCCTGCCTCCGCCAGCCTCCTGCTGGAGGAACCCGAACGCTGCACGGCCCAGACGCTCGACGACCTCTGCCGGGATCTTGCTGCCGAAGTCCTGCCAGACGGTCGCGTCCCCGGAACTGAGGACCTCGAAGCGGTGTGGGTGGGCGCGCTGAGGCACCCGGTGCCGGTGGCGCTGCATCCCGGTCAGGCGGGGCTGGAATCTCTTCCCGGTCCCGGCGTGCTGGCGGGAGTTCTCAGCCGCCTGCCGCCGTGCTTTCGGCTGGGCGCGGGCTGGCTGGTGGGGGCCGGGAGAGTCCACGGCGCAGCGCTCGGCGCGCGCATGGTCTTCGATAGCGCGGTGGCAGAGCCTGACGCCGCTCTGCCCATGATCCGGACGGGGCGGGCCACGCTAGACGCCTGGGGAGCCCTGGAGCAGCGCCCGGAGTACGCCGCCGCGCTACGCTCACTGTCCGAGCAACCTGTCTGGCAGTGGCCCGTCGAGGCGGGCCGGCTGCTCGAGGCTATCGAAGCGCTGGCCGCGTCTCCGGCGTGGCGCTGGAGCCCCCACCGCGCCGTGCTGGACGAGGCCATGACCGCGCTCGGCTTCGAATGCGTCCCCGCCGCCCCGCCTGCCCCCGCGCCTCCGCGCCGGCCTCTGCGTCCCCTCAGTTGGCGGCGGTGGCGGTAGGCGTCGGCGCCTGGAGCTTCCACATTTTTGTGGCCTGTCAAGTGACATCGTGGCGCACGCTTCAGCTCGCCGTTTGGTTGCGGCTGTGCGGCGCTGTGAAAAAATCCGGGGACACTCCGGGCTGAGCGAGCGAAACCGGCCGCTTGCCGCTGACCGCAGGCGTGTCCCCAGGGTTTTTTCACAGCTCCTGAGGCGTGCGCCACAACCTGGACGCAAGGCGGCTCTGGGGCGCCGCCCCATAGGTTTGGCTGCTGCTGTCCCCCGCTGCGAGAAACCACCTCCGCCTCAGTATGGAGTACTGGACCCTGCGGGGCTTTACCCTGTTTGGGGCGAAGTGATATCCTGGCTTGTCCCCAGGCCCCGTGGAAAACGGGAAGTCCGGTGCGGTTGGCAGATTCTCCACCGGGGAGGAGGCTCGGTGCCAAACGGCGAAATCGAACCGAAATGCCCGCTGTGTTTCAAGACCCTGGATGAGCGTGAGAGGCTGGTCCGCTTCTGCCTGAACGAGCATCCCGGCAACCGGCCGCCGCGCTACTCGGACCCCTTCCAGTGTACCCTCGGGAATCTACGGACAGAGATCTTCTGTCATCGGCGGGAATGCGCGGGGGCGGCGGGTGTGCACGCGGGGACACTTTTGCTCCACTGGGGCTGCGAGATGCGCAATCCGTTCTGGAAGCCCCAGGACCCCGCCTATCCGGACTTCGCCGACCGAGTCGTCGTCAAGCCCGAGGATCTGAATGTCGTGACCCCCGCCAGTGCCGTCTCAGTCAGTCACTGGGAGATCGACGCCTTGCGCCAGGCGGCGGACGTTGAGCACCTGTCCTCTTACCCAGAAATGTGGTTTCCGTGCGTGTTGCTGCGGGCCACATACGTCAGACCGCGGGGACACCCCGCAGGCGTGTTCATCAAACTGTGCGGCGCCCGAGATGTGGGCAAGACCATCCTCGCCACGATGGCCTTGTACCGAGGCAACTACCCGGCTGGTACGCAGCTTGGGCACTACCTCTACCACCCGCCCGAGGGGGGTGGGCAACCAGCGCGGCGGTTCGTCGAGGCCCTGGCTCCGCTGTACGTGTTGACCCGGGACATACCCCACGCAGGGGATCTGGCTTTTCCCACGGGACTGGCCCGACTGAACCTAAAAGTGCTCTTTCTGGGCGATGACTTGGGTGCGGCGGTGGCGGCGGCAACGGCTCGGCCGAGCTCGCCCGCGGACCTGATCAAGACGGTGTGGAGAGAGTGGGTGGGCGGCTTGAAAAGCACCCGGCAGGTCATCGAGGACGCAGCCAACGCGCCTCCGCCATTCACGATCGCGTTCTATGACACGGCGGGCGAAGAATCCCAGGAGGATCGGGCGGCCCTTCAAAGACTGGACCAACAGGCGGATGTGGTGGCGGTCTTGATCAACGCCCTCGACTTGGCACGGTTTCAGCGCTTCCGGGCCCGCGAGCGCCCCGCCCGGGGGCAGAACAGCGTGCCGGTGGCAGTCAACCAGCTCCCCGCGGTCACCAACCCGGCCGCACGCCGGTGCCTGGTGGTGACTCACTTGGATGAGATCCGCGACGACGACGCCCAGCGGAGGATCGCCTCGGTGGCTGGGGGTGGCAACGGGCAGCCGGCCGGCGAACGCGAGCTGCTGACAGAATGGCTGACGCACACCGTCCTCACCACCCGCGATCAACAGGAGGAGGACCAGCTCCGGGGGTTGATCACCAATCCGAATCGGGAGCAGGTCCACCGGGTATTCTTCATCTGGACCGAGGATCTGGGACGTCAGGACAAGCTGCCGCGCACCCAGGGCTTACTCAAGTTCATCCGCTGGTGCCGGGAAGGTGCGCCGCGGGAGGCGGTGCCTGAGGCTCAGGCCGGCGTCGGAGTCCGCGCCCGGCGAGCCGGGGCTTGACGCACCACACACCCGCGGCCGTGCGATGGCGGATCCACCCCGGTGCGGGCATCGATTCCAGCCCCCCTGCGAGAAACCACCTCCGCCTCAGTATGGAGTACTGGACCCTGCGGGGCTTTACCCTGTGGGCCAGAAGTGATATGCTGACTTGTCCCAGGGCACCGGTTCGGAGACGAGGCGCCGCGCAGGGCAATTCACTGCTAGAGAGGGAGGGATTCTAGTGCCGCTGGATGAGCTGCTACGTGACTCCCAGCCAAAGTGCCCTCTGTGCCTGAGGGTCCTGGACCGCACCCAGCACTTGCTCCGCTTCTGCCCCAAGCATCCCAAGGACACCGAGACCTTTGTCTGCTCGATGGAACACCTGGTGGTGGAAAGCCCCGACTGCAAGATCCTCTGCCCCAAGCCCGAGTGCCGGGACGCGCGGCTCATCCGCGACGGGGTCTTCCTGTTGCACGTAAGCTGTGAGGCCCACAACCCGTTCTGGAAGGCTGACCGTGGCGGAGTGGTCATCCCGGAGGAGCCTTTCTTCAACGACGAGCTGGAAGGCAGAGTGGTGCGGAGGACAGTGACCCACTGGGAGTTGGGCCTGCTGCGGCGTGTGCTGGAAGTCGAGGCCCACAAGGGCCGGGCGGAGATGTGGTTCCCCCAAACGCTGCTGCGGGCCACCTACGAGCGGCCGCGCGGCAAGCGCACCGGCAGCTTCATCAAGCTGTGCGGGGCGCGCTCGGTGGGGAAGACCATCCTGGCCTACATGGCCTTGTACTCGCGCAACCTCGACCCCGGCCAGTACATCGAGCACTTCATTTACCTGCCGCCGAGGGAAGCCGCCGAGCAGCCCGAGAAAGAGTTTCTGCAAGCCCTCTATCCGATGGATGTGCTGGCCAAAGCCCGGCCCTCCGCCTCCGACCTGGTGCTGCCCACCGCCCCGACACGCTTGAACATGAAGGCCGTGTTCGTGGCCAACGGTTCATCGGGCGAAGCGGCGCGCCCGCGCCAGGCGGCCACCCGGCCTCAGGGCTTCCTGGGCGTGTGCCGCCAGTTGTTCTCGAAGTTCACCGAGGAAATCACCCACGAGGTGAGCAGCACGGACACTCCCAGCCGCTTCTCCCTGCGGCGCCACGTCATCGCTCGCACGCCTTACACGCTGGCCTTCTACGACTCAGCGGGAGAAGAGGCCGAGCGCGAGGACGCGGTGAGACTCGCCGAACTCGACCGGCACGCCGACGTGGTGGCAGCCCTGCTCAACGCCCAAGATCTGGTCTGCTTCCGCAAGCAGCCGGCCGCGCCGCAGCCCCCGAACTACCAGAACAGCATTCCCATTGCCTATCAGCGGCTCCACCCGGGCCAGTTCGGTGGTCGCCCGGTCATCCGTTGCCTGATCGTGACCCACCTGGATGAGGTCGACGACGCGGATCTCAAGAGGAAGGCGGCCGCCATCGTGCGCAGTTCATCCTCCCAGCCCGCCGGGGAGCGGGAACTCCTCGTCGAGTGGCTCGCAGCGGAAACAGGGGATGACCAAGACGCCGACGTGCAAGCCGAGCAGGGCCTCCTGGAACTGGTCGGGAATCCGGCCATCGTGCACCGAGTGTTTTTCGTGTGGACCGAAAACCTGAAGAGTGGGAAGGCGCTCCCCAAGTGCAGGGGACTGGGGAGACTGGTGGCCTGGTGCCGGGAGGGAGCCCCGCGAGAGGGCGCCGGTCAGTCTCCGCCTCCCAACGGCGTGTGGGCCGGCAGAGCTTCAGCCTGATCCGTTATGCACCTGTTTGCTTACGGCGGTACAGCTTTCACGCAGCGCAACTGCTTCGGCCACTGGCCGTCCATCCCCAGTGGGAGCCTCCAGGACTACTACGGCCTGGTGGGGGAGTCGCTGTCTTACGGTTTCGGGCGTCTCGACGAGCGCTGTTTTCTGATTCTGCGGCAGCGGCAGAACCTCGCCAATCGCGGCGGCATCCCCTTCACGCTACTGCTCGATCCGGACGACTTGTGGGAGGCCTATGGGTGGAACGCGGCCTGGTTTGCCGCCTCGCTGTTCGGCGGGCCCACTGCCCCGGGATTTCAGCTTCTCAACGAGCCGGAACGCTTTACCCAGGATGCGCTTGCGGCCGCCCTGGAAGGCCTCGAAGCCACCGCTTTGCCGGCTGACTCCGCCGACGCGGACCAGGTGCGCGCGCTCTGGGTGGCTGCGTCGCTGGCGGACGAACCCATGGTGCTCTCCCCCGGCGCGCTGGGGCTGTCGGGCCGTCCCGGCCCTCAATGGCTGGCGGGGCTGCTGGCCGGCCTGCCGCCCTGCTTCCGGCCCGGCAACGGGTGGCTGGTAGGAGGCGGGGCGGCGCACGGCAGGGCCTTCGGGGCCCGGCTGATCCTGGATGAGCAGGGCTCGGCGAAGGGCGTTCTCGAGCAGCTCCAGCCAGCCAGGCGCTACTGGCCCGCCTGGGAGGCGGTGGAGACCCATCCGGAAACCCCCGATTCGCTGGCGAAGTGGAGAGACACTCCCACCTGGAAATGGCAGGAACCGGTGATGGAGGTATTGAACCGCACCGCGTTTCTGAGCCGCGTCCTCGCCGGGCAAGGGCCCACGGACGAGGAGTACGACTGGCTGCTGAGGCCCGAACAGGAGCAGGGGCCGCTGGCGAGCGAGATGCAGCGAGCCTCGCTACGCAACGCGGTCTCCGGCGAGGAGCCTCTGCCGGCCGCGCACACCCGCTACCTCCTCCGCGCCTGCCTGGACAAGAACGAGGCGGTGCCTGCCGCTGTGGTCGCCCGGATGGATGCCGCCGCGCTCGAGCAGGGCTGCCGCCGCCGGAACATCGAGCCCTGGAAGCCTCCCGCGTGCCTGGAACTCCGCAGCCCGCTGCTGCTCGAAGTGATGAAGCTCTACCTGCGCAATGAGGACGCGGAGTTCGTCCCCACCATCGTTTCCAACCTCCTGGAAATGGAGGAGGCCCCGCCGCTGGACGAAGGCGAACTCAAAGAGCTGGCCGTGGACGGGCTGCGCGCGGTCACCGAGCGAGCAGCCGGCGGGGCCCCTGGCAGCCTCGAGAATTGGGCGGCGCTGCGGGATGGGCCGGTCTGGCCGGAGATCCGCGGAGGGTTGCGGGCACTGGCGCGCCGGCGCGCCGAGCAAGGCGCGGAGAAGTGGGCGCTCGACTACCTGTTGTTTGCCGAAGATCCTGGGGGCGTGTACCTGCGCGCCGACTCTCCCGGGGCGGGTTCGGCAATTAGCGGGGTGCTGCTGGACGTCCTCCACGGCCAGTATCCCTTCGTCACGCCCGAGGAGCTCGAGAACTGGCTGAGCGCTCTGGCGAACTCGCCCTTGCGCCGGCACATTCCGGTTGACGCGAAAGTGAAGTTCGCGGACCGCGTCTCAGTTCCCTGGCTGGCCTTCCGCATGCTCGTAGATCTCTACGAAGGATCTCCCGCCGACCCCAAGAGGCTGGCCGCCAAAACGCCGCCCGACAAGCAGCGTGGATTCTTGAGAAGCGAATTCCACGACTTGCTGAAGACCAGGCGGGAACTGGCCTGCGCGCCCCGCTTGCGGGAGATCTGCGATCTGCTGGACGTCCGGAGGCTGGAGCGGGAGACCGAGAAGTTCTTGGAGAGCCTGGAACCCCCGGTCAGCGATGAGAAGGCCTTCGATTCCTGGCTGAAAGGACTGTCCGCCCTGGATTTGAAGAGCAAGCACCTGAAGGAGTCCACGCGTCGGCGCAAGGTGGCCCCGCGGGCCCAAGCGAGGCGGACGGAAGAGCCTCCTCCGGAAACCCTCAGGGGAGAGCTCGCGCGGCTGCTGTTCGGCGTCGGCCAGGAGGGCCAGGCCGATGCGGAGCGCGAGCGGGAGGACCTGCGGAAGCTGCTCCAGCATTGGGGTGCGACCTCGGGCGGACGGCAGGTGCTCCGCGAGGTGACTGCGGCGGAGTCGGAGCAGCCGGAGCGCAGCGCCCTCTTCGCCGAGCGGTTCATCGAAGACCGCGAGACCTTGGAAAGCCTGATGCAGGCCCTCGAGGTCGAGGAGCGCCAACCGCTGGTGGCTTGCCTGGCCGGACACGCTCCCGAGAAGCTGCGGCAGTGGGCGACCGGCCGGATTGCCGCCCATCGCGGCGCCCTCGAGGCGGAGGATGAACTCCGCAGCCAGCAGCCGACCTACGAGGGGGCAGTGATGCGTTACCTGCTGGAGAACCTGGCGCACCCTCCACCCCCCAAAGAAGGCGCCAGGCAGCGGGAACCTTCCCTGGCGGAGACCGTGGCGAAGTCGCTGCGGGTGCGCAGGCCCCAGGAATTCACGGAATTGCTCCAATTGATCGCCCAGAGACTCGGCGGTTGAGGAGGATGGATGGTTCTGGCATTGCTCGCGATTCCAGTTTTCCTCTACCTGGTTGTCTGCTACCTGATTCACTCGGGCCGCCTGCCGGCGACGTCGCACCAAGCGTGGTGGGCCGCGGTGCTGGTGGCGGCGGTGATCGGCACGGCTCCGGCGCTGTGGTGGCTGGCCCGCACCTCGCACTGGCAGGGTGGCACGGAGATCGCCTGGACCGGTCTGGAGACGGTCGCCCCGACGGATGAGTTGGTGATCGGCGGGGCGCGGGACCAGGCCACCGTGGGCTGGCCGAGCGGGGCGTTCGCTCCCGAGATTCGACTCGCCTCCGAGGGCGGCGGCTTTGCCCGGCTGGCGATCTCCCGCGGCAGCGCGTTCGTGCGCAACGCCGAAGGCAAGTTCCTGAACGGCCGCGCGGTTTCCGACGGTCCCCCGCAGACCTTCGGCGAAATGCGCGTGCGGACGTACCGCAAGTACGTGCTGTTCGGCCGCCGGCTGGCCATCACCCGCCAGGACGGCACGCCTCTGGCCGACATCCCGGTGCGGCGCAAGCGCAGCAAGGACCGCGTCCTGCCCCTCGAGGTGCTGGTGACCACCGATGCCGTGCGCCTCCGCCAGGAAGGCCAGGCGCAACAGGCCGCGGAACTGGAAAACTGGGCTTCCCGCTTCCGGTTGCTGATCGCCCGCAGCGGCGAGCTTCGCCTGCTGGATCAGAAGGACCCTCCCTTCCGCCACAACGTGCAGCTTCCCTGCGACCTGCGCATCCTATGGCCCAACTTGACCCTGCCCGTGTCGTTCCGCAGGACCACCGACCAGCAGCGGCTCCGGGTGGCCTTCCTGCCGCCGCTGCGCTTGGCCAGCCCGCTGCCCCCGCCGGCCAACCCGGGCGATCAGGACATCCGGCTCACGGTTACCGGCAGGGCATTGCCCGGCGACACCGCCTTCCTGCTGCCGCTGGGAGGCGACTTGGCTCACTTCCGGGAGACCCTCCCCATGCCCGAGGGGCGCTTTCCGACTGCGGGCGCGTCGGCTCCCGACATCCCCATCTGGCAGCGCGGTACGGCGCAGCCCGCCCGCCCGGACCTGGAAGAAGTAACCTCGCAGCGCACCGTCCGGGTGGAGGCCGCCACGGCCCGCGTCTCCTACTACGCGCACCTGGCCACCCTGCGGGACCTGCCGCAGCTCTGGCGCATCTGGATCGGCTTCGCCGTCGCGCTGATCCCGCTGGGCTTCGGGTTGTGGCTGGCTAAGAAGACCCTGCGGCCCCTGGACGGCTGGGCGCTGGGCGGCCTGATCACCGCAGTGTGGAGCCTGCTCGCCTACCGGTGCGTGCTGGCCTACCGCTTCGCACTGGATCCCACCCGCCTGGATCCGCTGGCGGTCTCCGGGATGAGCACGGCCCTGGTGGCGCTGGCCGTCATCCCAGGAGTGATCCTGCTGGCGGCACGCCTGCACCGGGACTGGGTGATGACCTTCCGGCGGCGCGAGGAGATCCTGGCCGGCTTCGGCCTGCTGGGGTTGCTCGCTGCCGTGGTGGCGTTTGGGTTCGTCGAATCGGCCCTGGCCGCCTCGCTGTGGCCGAACGCGCGGGCTTACGCCGGCTCGCTGGGCCTGCTGGAGACCGCCGCCCTGGCGCTCGTCTTGTTGTTCCTCGTCGGGTACATCTTCTTCCACTACCTGCTCAACCTCGATGTTCTCGGGCTGCCGGAGCCGGTGTATGAAAAGCTGTCGGCGGTGCGCTACGCCTTCGAGTCCCTGCTGGATAGCGCCGGGGTCATCGTCACGCGCGTGGGCCGCTGGATCTGGATGCGAGTCTGCTGGCCGCTGAACGCTACGTTCGTGCCGGAGCCGGGCGACGGCTTCTGGTGGATATTCGTGGGACTGCTGGTGGCCGAGGCTTGCATTCTGTTCGCCGTGTTCCTGCTGGTCTCCCTGGTTCCTTCGGGGAACAAACTGTTGCAGGAAGTGCTGGTGCCGCTGGCCTTCTGCTGGGTACCGGCTTTCATCTGGCTGGCCTCGCGCCTGCGCCTGCCGGCGGGTGGCCTGGTGGGCGGAATCCGGTGGGACCGCGCGCTGGCGCTGGCGGTCGGGATGGTGCTGATACCGGTGTTCGTGCTGCCGCTGGCAGTGCGCGACGCCGGGGGTGTGGTGGCGACGCTGGCGGTGTTCCTGCCCACGGCCCTGGTGCTGGTGATGGGGAGAGCGCCCCGCCGCATTGGCTTCCTGGCCTCGGCCACGCTGGCGGTGGCGTTGCTGGGAGGCTGGTTCGGCTACCTCAACCTGCGCCCGCTGTTGCCTCAGCTCACCAAAGTGGGCGAGCTCGGGACCCGGCTGTTGGTCTTCGACGAGGACAGCGCGCTGATGAGGTTCCTGGTCTACTTCCCGCTGACCCGGGACACGGCCGAAGACACTCCCACCTTTCAGAGCCTGAGCAGCGGCCTCCAGCACACCTGGGAGAACCGCGCCCTGGTCCATGAAGGAGGCTGGTGGGGCCTGGGCTTCGGCGAGGCGCCCACCACGCGCTCGCCCATCCGCCAGGACACGCTCCAGTTCGACAGCACCTTCAGCTTCTTCATCGCCAGCGAGAACGGCCTGCCGGCCGGGCTGTTGCTGTTGCTTTTGTACGCCGTGCCCCTGGTGATGGTGCTCTGGAGCGGGCGCGCGCACTTCGACATAGGCCACGCCGTAGCCACCGTCATCGCCAGCGCTTTCTTCCTCGAGGCCCTGGCGCACGTGCTGATGAACCTGGCCGCGCTGCCCTTCACGGGCCGCAGCCTGCCTCTGCTGGCGGTCAACTCGACGTCGGATTTTTTCAAGTGGATCATCCTGTTCTGGGTGGCCGCCCAAGCCCTGCAATGGCGTGCCACGGGCGACCCGGTGGGCTACCAGGACGTCAGCTCCGTGCTTTCCGGCGTGCGTCAGGCCGATGGGCGCGCCTGGAGGCCCGAGCGCCCCTGGCATTTCTGGAGGGGCGCGGCCGTGCTGACCACCGTGTTGCTGGCGGGGTTCGTGTGGGCAGGAGTGCAGGGCGCGCGGATCGTGCGCAATCCGGCTTTCGCCAACGCCTTCGACTGGTCCGACCTGCTGGGCACGGTCAAGCTGCTGGCCGATGGGAAGATGCTCACCGTCAACCAGACGGACAAAACCATCGAGCTCGCCCCGTCCGTGGCGCCTGACGCCGGGAGCCTGCTCCAGCAGGAGATTGCCCGCTTCAACGCCTTGAGCGAGAGCGAACGGCTGGAGGGCGCGGCTCCGGAAGTCCCGGTGGACTTCCAGAAGCGATTGCGCAGCCTGAAGAATCTGGCGGACTACGACGGCCTGTTGGCCGACCTGCGGCAACGCGATTCGGAGGTGAGCGGCGTGCGCCGGCCGATGCTGTTCCAACTGGCTACGGTGGTTGCCGAGACGGATGATCGGGACCAGCCCGAGTTCCGCGTCGAGGCGAACCCCGCCTTCAACACGAAGGTGAGTTTCCGCACTGCCCGCAACCCGAGCGACTTCCCCAGCGTGTCGCTGAGCGGCGGCGCGGCGGGCGCCTACCTGGTGCGCGGCCCGGGCTTCGAGTTCTCTGTGCCGGACCGGCCCGCCGAGGCGGCGGACCCCTGGCGCAGGTTGTATTTGGAGGAAAGCGCCGGCGGCGTGCTGCGGGCTACTGAAGAGCCTGGCCCGGAGACGCCCCGGCTGCGTGTGATCGCCAAGCTGCGCCTGCCCGGCGCCACCGCCACGCAGGTCCAGCACCTGGGCGACTTCGAGAGCACCCGGGAGGGCCTGACTTTCGTCGCCGGCCGGTTACGGGTGGAACTGCGCCCGGCCACGGGCGCCGCGGCACGAGCTCTCACAGCCAGCGAGCGGGTGACGCTGAAATCGGCCGACCTCATCACCGCGGCTGATGCCCGCTACCCGGGTTTCCGCTTGTCGCTGCGCGTCCACAGGATCGCGCGCGGCGCCATTATCGGCCCGGCCTGGTCGAGGGGGTCCTGGGACCTGGCGTTCAACCCGGATCCGGTCGTCCCGTGGACGAGCTTGTACCTGGCCGCGCTGCGCTCCGAGTGGAGGCGGCTGGGTAGGGACGAAGCCGCCAAGCGCTACGGTACGCTGACCCTGGATCAGAAGCTACAGGCCGCCGCCGCCCAGTTCGCCGCCGAACGCGGGCGGCGTCATTACGGAGAAGTCCTGGCAGCCTTCGGCGGGCGGCGGCGCACGTTCCTGCCGCCCCGGGTGGCTCTGGCCGTGGTGCGGCTGCCGGGCGGCGAGGTGTTGGGCCTGGGAGGCTGGCCGCGGATGACCTCCGACCGCCACTGGCATGCCACCCCGGAGGGCGAAATCCTGCCGCCGGTCACCTGGGTCGAGGAGCGCGCTCCTCACAGCCTGCGCACCCGCTACCGTGGCGACCGCAACTTCGACCGCATCGTGGTGGGCTCCGCCAGCAAGCCGCTGTGGGCCACTGCCGCGCTGGCCGTGCACCGGGACCTGGACCGCGTGCTGTCGGTGACGGGAGCGGCGGGAGAGGAGAGCGACGTGTTCGGGATCCAGATCACTCCTCCCTGGCACGTCGGGGCTTCCGCCTCGCTGAGCGGTGGCAAGTGGTCCGACTTTCGGTCGTATCTGGCCCGCTCTGACAATCGCTACCAGGTCCGGCTGGGCTTCCTGGGACTCGCCCTGAGCGGGCCGGGAGGGCCGGTTGGGACCAGCACGTCCCAATCGGACCGCGAGTCTCTGGACGGTGGCAACACCGAGTGGCGCCGTTTCCCGCAGTTCCCGGACCACATCGTCTTCAGCCACTGGCAGCCGGCCACCATGCGCTCCCTGGACCGGACGGACCTGGCCGACCACCTGCACCGCATGTACTCGATCGGCACCAGTTCGAGGCCAGGACCAGACCAAGCGCCCGGTCCCGGGTCGCTGGAAGACTACCGCCTGTCGTTCTGGAGCGGCAACGAAGCCCACGACCGGGCGGAAGCAGTGGCCGAGGGCATCGAAGGCGCTCCTGAGCCGCGGCCCACTTCGCTGTTCCGCACCATCTCGCCCGAGACCCCGGTGTTCGCGCTGGACCAGATCACCAGCCCCCGCGAGTACATCACGTTGCTGCTGGGCGGGGGCTCGAACCTGTGGTCCAATGTGGATCTCGCCGGAGCCTTCGGCACCTGCGTGCTGGGTCGGCCGGTGGTGGTCCACGCCTCCCGGGTAGCCCCGCACCCGGATGCCCGCCGCGAGCGGTTCGAGGACCTGGCGCGGCGGCTGTACCCTGGACTGACCGGCGCCGTCGAGGCGCCGGGAGGAACCGCCAACGGCATCTTATCGGCCAACGGGGCGCTGGCCTGGATCCGCCAGTTGCGGAACGTGCAGGCTTACGCCAAGACCGGAACGCTGGCCCTCGGTCCCGAAGGCACCCCGCGGCAGGTCTCGCGCATGTTGCTGGCTCTGGTCCGCAGAGCCGCGGGCGGCGAGCCGGAGGGCGGGCTGGTCTTCTCGCTGGTGGCGGAATCCGCCGAGATGGGGACTGCCACCCGCTGGCTGGGCGAGTTCCTGCTCTCCGCCAGACAGGACATCCAGCGGCTGTTGTACTCCCAGTAGCCATGAGAACACTGCGCGGCATGATCCTGGTGGGCGCGGCGCTCTTTGGGTCGCTGCGCTCCGCGCGCGCCCAGATCCCGGCGAACTGCCGGCCGAAAGACGTGCCCCCCATCGTCAAGGGCCAGCAGGCCAGCCTCGCGGCCGGTTGCCGGCTGGGGCTGCACCTGTCCAGCAACCCCAACGCCGAGGCCTGGGTGGACGCCTGGCGGCTGGACCTCCGCGGCGCCGGCAACTTCTCGGTGCGGGCCTCCTCGACGGCCTTCGACGCCTTCCTGATCCTGCACCGGCCCGACGGTCAGGTGCACTTGGAGAACGACGACGCCGCCAGCGAGCCCGAGCGCGGCGAGTCGGGCCTGGATGCCGCCATCCACGGCAAGCTGGCCGAAGGGGTCTACTACATTTTCGTGACGGGCAAGGGCGGGACCGGCAACTACTCCCTCACCACCGACTTCGACGGGCAGCACCACTGCCCCGTGCGCAACCTCGAACTGAACCGGCCGGTGACGGGCAAGTTATCCGAAGCCGGCTGCCGCCACTGGCACGTGGTGCCGGGATCGCCCAACGGCGCCTTCGCCGATCTGTATAACTTCGACGTGCGGCGCGGCGGAGCATTCGGCGTTCGCACGCAACTTTCCTGGGAGTTGTTCACGCCCGCCTACCGTAGAATCCCCGCTGCCCAGTCCTTGCAGCGCGGCGAGTACGCCCTCATGCTGGAATCGCCGCGGGCCGGCGCCCACACCTTCACCGCGCAACTGACGCCGCGCACCTGCCCCACGGTGGATCTGGAGGCCGGTGCGACCGTCACCGGCACGCTGTCGGCCACCGACTGCCGGGTCAGCGATCTGGAGGACCGCGAGGATAACTCCCTGGTCGAGCAATACCGCCTGCACGTACGGCGCCGGGGTTCGCTGAACATCGAAGTCAGGCCGGACACCTTCGAGTGGGAGTTTCGCGGGCCCAGCCGGAGCAACCTCCAGCCTGGCGACTACACGCTGTGGGTGAAGTCGTCCAAGCCCGGCAGCTTCACCCTCACCACCCGTTTCCGGACGGCCTGCTCGCCCAGGTCCCTGGCGCTGAACACAACGGTAACGGGGCAACTGTCTTCCAGCGACTGCCGCGAGAGCGACCTTTACTCCGGCCGGCCGGACAACTACCTCCAGCAGTACGCGGTCAGCGCCGAGCGGCGCGGCGCGTTGCGCATCCGTGTGCGCTCGCAGGCCTTCGAACCCTATGTCGTCTTCGGCGGCAAGACACTGCCCGCGGAGACCAGTCTGGATCTGGCGCCCGGAACCCACCACTTCGAGGTGGCCGCGCAGAACGGAGCCGTGGGCGCCTATAGCCTGACCACGGCCTTCGGGTGCCCCGAGCTGGCGCTGACCCCCGGCCAGCCGGCGAGTGGGGTCCTGGCGGTGACGGATTGCCGGGTCAAAGATATCCTGGGACGAGGCGAGGACAACTCCCCCGCCCACCTCTACCGCCTGGTGGTCAGCCAGGCGGGCCAGTTCCGCCTCGACCTGCAATCCCCCGTCTTCGACTCCTATCTCATCCTGACGGACGCCAACTACCGCGAACTCGCCACCGACGATGACGGCGGCGGCGGCAGAAACGCGCGGATCAGCCGGCGAATGGATCCCGGGACGTACTTCGTGGTCGCCAAAGCGCTGCAACAGGCGGTGGGCAGCTACACCCTCACGGCCTCGGCCGCCTCGTCGTGCGCCGCACGGGACCTTCAGTTGCCCGCTACGGTCAGCGAGACGCTCTCAACCACCGACTGCCGTGTCCGCGACATTCTGGGACAGGGCACCGACGACTCCTACGCCGATCAGTACCGCGTCACCCTCAAGGAGCGGGGCACCCTCACCCTGGTGCTGCAATCCACGGCCTTCGACGCCTACCTCATCCTGCTGGATGCCAACTTGCGGCAGATCGCCACCGACGACGACAGCGCCGGCAACCGCAACGCCCGCATCTCCCGCATGATGGACCCGGGCACGTACGTCATCGTGGCCAAGCCGTTCCGGCCCGCCACGGGCAGCTACACCTTGCAGGCCGACTTCCGCTCGGAGGGCGTGGTCGCGGAAGCGCAGATCGGTCCGGGGGAACGTGAGCTCCCCATCACCATCCAGGGAGAACTGACCACCTCCGACCGCCGCGTCCTGGACATCCTGGGGCGCGGCGGCGACCGCACTTACGCGGACGAGTACCGCATCACCATCCGCCAGCCGGGCACCCTCACCATCAACCTGGAATCGGGCGACTTCGACCCCTACCTGTACCTGCTCGACGCCAAGAACCAGGTCGTGGCCAGCGACAACAACAGCGGCGGCGGGACCAACGCACGCATCCGGCAGGAGGTGACTCCGGGTGTCTACACCATCCTGGCCAACGCCTTCAATGTGTCTACCGGCCGGTACAGCTTGCGCGCGGACTTCACCCCGCAGGGGGGCACGCCAACTGCCCCGCCGCGTCCGACCAGCCCGGGCTGCCCGGCGCGGACGTTGGAACTGAACCGCGAGGTCTCCGGCACGTTCTCCAGCACGGCCTGCACCGTGCGGCAAATCGTGGGCTCCGGCACGGACAGCACCCCCGCAGACCAGTACCGCCTGACGCTCACCCAACGCGACTCCGTCACCATCGACCTGCGCTCCCCGGCCTTCGACCCCTACCTCATCCTGCTCGACGGCAACTACCGGGAGCTGGCCCGCGACGACGACAGCGGCGAGGGCAACAGCGCCCGCATCACGCGGACCCTCGAGGCCGGCACATACTTCGTCCTGGCGAAAGCCTTCGTGTCCGGCCAGGGGACTTACTATCTGCGCGCCAGCGCGGCCGGCGCCGCCGGCCCCGCCGGCGTGTGCGCCGCCCAGGACCTTCAGTTGCCGGCCAACATTTCCGGATCGCTGTCGGCGACGGACTGCCAGGTGCGGAACATCCTGGGAAGCGGCACCGACGAGTCCCGCGCAGATCAGTACCGGGTGGCCGTCCCGCAACGAGGTAGGCTCAGCATCGAGCTGCGTTCGGCAGCCTTCGATGCCTACCTGATCCTGCTGGATTCGAACTTGCGGGAAATGGCCACCGATGATGACAGCGCGGGCAACCGCAACGCCCGAATCTCGACGGTGGTCAGCCCGGGTACTTACATCATCGTGGCCAAGCCCTACCGGGCGGCGCTGGGCGACTACACGTTGAGCGCGGAGTTCACCCCGGAGGGCGCGCCCGAAACGACCCCGGGGGCCAAACCAACCTGCTCGGTCGGAGTGCTGCGACTGGGCCAGCCGGTCAGCGGCACGCTGTCCGAATCGGACTGCCGTGTGCGGGAGATACTCGGCCGCGGGGACGACAGCACGCGCGCGGACCAGTATCGCCTCACGCTGCCCCAGAGCGCCGCGGTCACCATCGATCTGCGCTCCACGGCCTTCGACGCGTATTTGATGCTGCTGGACTCCAACTACGCCGAGCTGGCCACGGACGACGACAGCGGAGGCAACCGTGACGCCCGCATCGTCCAGAATCTGGATGCCGGCTCCTACATCGTCCTGGTCAAGCCGCTTTCCTCGGGCGTGGGCAGCTACACGCTGGAGGCCCGCACCGCGGCGCAGACCGGAGCAGCCTGCCGGACGGCGGACTTAGCTCTCAACACCCAGGTCTCCGGCGCGCTCTCCGCCACCGACTGCCTCCTCCGGGACCTCGTGAGCGGAAGCTCCGACGACTCCTACGCCGACCCGTACCGGGTGGTGATCCCGCAGCGCGGCACGCTGACCATCGACCTGCGCTCCAGCGATATTGACGCCTTCCTGCATCTGCTCGAGGCCAACCGCCGCCAGATCACCACCGATGACGATAGCGGCTCGGGCCACGACGCCCGCATCATCCGCGAGCTGTCCCCTGGCACCTACATCATTGTGGCCAACTCCTACCGGCGCGCCCTCGGGCGGTACACACTGCGCACCGCGTTCGCGCCGCTCGGGGCCGCCACGCCTGCCCCATACGCGGCGGCCAAGCCCACTCCGCCCCCGACAGCCAAGCCCGCCCCGCCCCCGACAGTCACCTGCCCGGCCGCGGATATCGGCCTCAACGCCACGGCCACCGGCGCGCTTCGGGAGACAGACTGCCGGCTGCGGGACATCCTGGGAGGAGGCGACAATTCCCGCGCAGATCAGTACCGCCTCGAGATCACGCAGCGGGGCACCCTGACCATCGACATGCGGTCCACGGAGCTGGACTCCTTCATTCTCCTGTACCGCATACCGCTCCAGAAGGTGGCCTCCGACAACGACAGCGGCGGCGGCCGGAACGCGCGCATCGCCCAGACGCTCGAGCCGGGCCGCTACCTGATCATCATCAATTCGCTGCTACCGGGCTTCGGCAGCTACACCCTCCAGACCACCTTCCGGCCCAGTCAGTAGCTCCGCGCCGCTGGCGGCAGATGGTAGGAGGAACCCGCGGCCGGCGGCGCTGTGGGTGCAGCCCCGGAGGCCGGGGGACGCGGCGCTTCCAACCCCGCCCCGGCCACCACCCGGGCGCACCAGCGCAGCACCTCGGACGGCGTTTCCCGCGGCGTCTTCAGCACGACGGCGGCGATGCGCGGGCGCTCACCCCAGATGGCCCGGCGTGTGAGATCCGCACCAGCCTGCTCCAGGAGCATCATCGCCCGAGCGGCCTCCAGCTCGCGGATGGCCCGCCCGCCCCAGGCGAACCGCAGCGCACCCATCTGCTGGAAGTTGGCGTTATCGGTGTGGATCCAGACGGCCGCCTGAGTCACGGCGAAGGGCGCCCGCGCGCGCTGCGCCGCCGCCAGGATGGTGCGGAGCCCCGCGGGCGCCGGGGCCTGGGCATTCAGCCGGTCCCGGCCCGCCGGCACGTCCCGCGTCATGTTGACGCACACCACCGGAACCACAACCGACACTGGAGACCTGCCCGGCAGCCGCACCCGGACGAGGCGCGCGGCCATCATGTTCTGCAAACCCGCGGCCCCGGCGAAGCGCGTCCCGGCCGGGATGGCCACGTTGAGCGCGCCCCCACGGGCGCGCAGCGTCGCCCGGACGGCATTGACCCCCTCCCCTTTGAACTCCGCCGAGACCTTCCGGCTGCGGATGCCCTCGAGCAGGTTTACAGCCTCCGGTCCACTTGCCCCCCACCCCAGGCACGTCAGCATCAGCCCCAGGCACATCCGTGCCGCGGGGTTCCACTTCGTTGCCCCCGAAATCCCACGTCGCATGGCGTCGTTCTCCTTTCACCGTTCCATACGCGGTGGGAGGGCGATTCTCGCCGGGGGTGCATCCGAAAGGTGACAGCAGGAGCCGATGCCCGGAGCGGTCCGCTCCTACCGCCGCAGCCGCTCAAGCTGCTGGCGAATCCACTCCAGGGGCTTGCCAAGCTGGGCCGCCAGCGCATGGCGCAAGCCGGCCCCCTTCTCCGACAGCAGATACTCCGCCACGGCCTGCATGAAGGGTCCTCCGGGCATCTTCTTGTCAAGCGCGCGCTGGAGCAATTGGGCTGCCTGTCCCACAAAGAGGGGGGCTCGGGCCAGACAGCCCACCAGACGTTGGCGGGATCTTTCGGACAGGTGTTCAAAGAGCGATTGCAGAAGGTCGGGCTGGCTGAGACAGCATCTGGCGAAGTTGTGACCGAGGGTTTCTCCGCACTCGGCGACGACCTTGCCCAGCAGAGTGGAGAGCTCCGGATCCCCCGCTTGAAGGATCTGCACCAGTTCCTGCCGGCGTGCACCATCAAACTGCCCATAGGTCCCGAACAGACAGTCCCGCAGCTTGTCCTCGAGGGCCGACTTGTTGGCGCCGCCGGCGGCCTCCGGCAGCAGCACACTCGATGCTGCGGGGGGACTGACAACCGCGGCAGCCTCTGTTCGCACCGTCACTGGCCGTGCGGGTTCCAGCGATCGCCGGAGGTCCTCTGGAAGAGCTCCCAGCCAGGCGTTGAGCTCCGGCAGCCTACCCCTCACCGGCTCCACACCCTGCTCGGCGATCAGCCCTCTGAGCTCACCGAACAGATGCCCCCGCTCCCAGCTTGGGCGCGGGGGCGGCGTATCCACGACCTCCCCTGACCACAGAGCCTCGAGGTACCTGAACGACGCCCACGCCTCGGGCGCCCGGCCGGCCACTGCGCGCTTCAGCTCAACACTGAGTTCTCCCCGCAAAGGCGACGCGGCGAGCTTCTCCAGCCAGGCCACGGCTTCGGCGGCTGCCGGACCCCAGCAGGCATCCACAACCAGGCGCACGATGCTCTCCGGCTGGCCGGCAGGAGGGCCTGTGCCGGCGTAGCGCGCGCCGCCCGGATCCTCGCCGAAGGCCAGGTAGTCCGCCACGGCCTCCGGGGTGGCGTAGTACAGCAGAACCGAAGCGCATTGGCGGAGCCATCCCCGGACGCGCTCCCCCACCACGGCATCTTCACGCAACCCGGCCCATTCACCAAGGCCGGTGCCTTGCTGCGCCGCCTGGTCCAGGGCAAGCTCCACCAGGACTTCGACCTGCTGGCCGGAGAAGCTCGCCTTCCAGCGGCCCAGCTCTCCCTGTACCAGCCGCGGAAGATCCTCCGCCGCGGTTCTCCGGATGCTCCGCGCCGCTCTCACCAGATCCGGCGGTGCTTCCACGCCGCGGCGGTTGACTTCTGCCCGGACGGCCTCCTGCTCGCTGCGCCAGGCGCGGCTCAGCTCGATCAGGGTCGCAGGGCTTTCCCGGGATTCGCCGAGAAGCTGCGAGACCTCTTCCGCTTCCAGTTCGCCGAGAACCGAGACCGTGGCGGTGACCTCCGTCGCGGACACCCCGTAGCGGGCGGGCCACCGCCACACGGGTTCGCCAGTCCACACCAGACCCGAGGATTCCGGACGTGCCGTGAGCTCGCGCCACCAGGACCACTGCTGCCGGCACTCCGCCAAATCCTCGCCCGCCAGCCCCGCGTTCGGGCCGCCCTGATCGTCGAGAATCAGCCGGGCCCCGAGCGCCGGTCCGTGCGCCGCGCCTCCTCCCACCAGCCAGCCCTGGGCGGGGCGGAAGCACGGTGGCAGTCCGGCCAAAGCGGCGGCCATCTCGGCCGGTCCGGGGCGACCGGCCAGTCCGAGCGCCCCGGGCGTTACGATGATCGACGGCCGGCCCCGGGCAAATCGCGGCAAGGTGGCGGAACCCACGCACAATGCCCGGAGGTCCTCCGGCCCCGGCGGAACCGCCCGAGCCCCAGGATCCGCCGCCAGGCTGCCAAGCGCGCTTTCAAGCGTGGCCGCAGTGAAGCTCTCCGGTTCGGCAAGGAGCCGGCTGGAAAGAGGAGTCCTCAGAATGGCGAGCAGCAACTGCGCGGCGTTCCAACCGAACTGCTCCCACACCGGCTCGCCCGGGTCCAGGAGCAGCGTGTACGGATAGCCGCCGCGGTGGCCAACGTTCTGCCGCTCCCGCACGATCAGGAAGGGCTCCTCGCGAAGAACGCCCACGCCGTAGCTCAGCGCGTCCACGCGCAGCCCGTAAGTGTCCTGCAACGTGTCGGTGGGAATCGGCGGCCAACCGCCGATACGTGCGCGCTCGGCAAAACACGTCCCTCCGTATGCCAGCAGCCGGACCTGCATCACATCCCCAGATAGGCGATAGTAGCAGATCGGCCCGCCTCCCACAGGCCCGCAATCCAGGCCCGTTGCCCCGCTGCAAGATAATGGAGGATCGCAGATGAAGCGGCAGTTCTATCTCGACCTGGCGGCCGCCGGCCTCCGCATGCCCATCGGAGCCGACCTGGTTCTCCATGAGTGTCCGGACCCCGAAGAGACCAAGCGCGACGGCCGCGCCCTCGGCCAGGTGATCGAGCAGACGGCCCGGCGCTTCGGGACGCCGCTGGCATTTCCCCTCATGGACCTGAAGCTGGAGAAGGCGGACCTCCTGCGGCTCCTCGGCGTCCGCGAGCACAGCCTGGACGATTTTCACTTCGAGCAGGCCCCCTCGGAAGGCGATCTGGCCCAAGTGGCGGCCTCGATGACCGCGCCCTTCAGCCGGCGCCATCAGGCCCACGTCGGTTCGGTGCGCTACATCCGGGAGCACACCGCCCTGGCGCCGGTGGGCATGTCGATCGGGCCATTCTCGCTGATGACCAAGCTGCTGGCCGACCCCATCACCCCGATCGCCCTGGCCGGCATGGGACTCACCGCCGCCGAGGACGCGGGGATCCTGACGGCCGAGCGCTGCCTGGCGCTGGCGGAGATGACCGTCCGCCGCTCGGTCAGCGCCCAGATCGAGGCGGGCGCACGCGCCATGCTGATCTGTGAGCCTGCCGCCAACCGGGTCTACCTTTCGCCCAAGCAGATCGCCGCGGGTTCGGACATCTTCGAACGGTTCGTCATCCAACCCCATCTGCGGCTGAAGGAGTTGCTCTCTTCCCGCGGCGTGGACCTCATCTTCCACGACTGCGGCGAGCTCGCCGACTTCATGGTGCGCCAATTCGCCACGCGGCTCGATCCGGCCATCCTCAGCCTGGGCAGCTCGCGGAAGCTCTGGGAGGACGCCGCGGTGGTCCCCAAGAACGTGGTGCTGTTCGGGAACCTGCCCACCAAGAGCTTCTACTCGGATGCCGTCATGCCCCTGGAGAAAGTGAGGGCCCTCACCGCCGAGTTGCTCGACAACATGCGGGCCGCCGGGCACCCTCACATCCTGGGCTCGGAGTGCGACGTGCTCCACGTGCCGGGAGCGGCGGAAACCATTCGCCAAAAGGTCGCCGTCGTGCTGACCTCACCCGGGCGCTGAGCACGGTATTGACAACTCCCACTTTCTGTGAAAGGCTCTAACACGATGGTTTCTCGAAGTGCATCGCCCCATGACCCGGCCCCCGGAGCGCTGACCCGCCGGGCTGCTTTCGGCTCCGCCCTGGGCCTGGTCGCCGCCCCCGCCGTTTTGCGGGGAGCGCGGCGCCGCGCCGGCGACAAGCCCAACCTGCTGTTCCTGTGGACCGACGAGCAGCGCGCCGACACCATGGCGGTCTACGGCAACTACCGCTTCCGCGTGCCGGTGATGAACG
>CAZIRH010000003.1:0-34756 GCA_964541065.1 uncultured Solibacteraceae bacterium | reverse complement strand
TCCAGGCACTCGGTCATGATCGCCACCATGTAGGGCTGCGAGATGGTCTGGCCGTAGCCGATGGGGACGGGGTGGTCCTCGTAGGCCATGTCGCGCACCGCCTGGGGCATGAACAGGTGGCGCGGCACGGCGCGCATGGCGCGCAGCACAGCCGGGTTGCGCACGTCGCGCGCCTCGATGTGCTGCTTGACCATCTGGGCGCGCTCGGCGGCGCGCGGGTCCTGCGCCCCGAGGGGGCCCAAGGCAAAAGGCAAAAGGCAAAGGGCAAAACTGAGAGAGCGCACGTTCAGTTGTCAATTATGTGACGCTGTGACGTACAATGTCCAAGGTGCCTGAAAATAGACTCTCCGCCCCCGACCCCCCCGCCTCCAGCGCCACGCTCCTCCGCCAGCTCGGCCTGGTCAGCGCCACCGCCCTGGTGGTGTCCAACATGGTGGGCACGGGTATTTTCACGACCACCGGGTTTCTGGCCGGCGACCTGGGTGACCCGGCCCTCGTGCTGGTCATTTGGCTGGTCGGGGCGCTCTTCGCGCTGGCCGGGGCCTTCTGCTACTCCGAGCTGGGCATCAACTTCCCCAGCTCCGGCGGCGAGTACGTCTACCTCACGCGCGCCTACGGGCCCACGTGGGGCTTCATGACCGGATGGGTGTCCTTCTTCGCCGGCTTCTCGGCCCCCATCGCCGCCGCGGCCCTGGCCTTCTCCGACTACCTGGGCTTCTTCTTCCCCGCCCTCAAGCAGGAGAACGCCGCCTGGACCCTCGGCTCGGGGACCTTCTCGCTGCGCCTGGGCGGTGCCCAGACCGTCGCCTGCGGGCTGGTGGCGGTCTTCACTGTACTCAACTGCCTGGGCGTGCGCCGCGTGGCCAAGGTCCAGAACACGCTCACCGCGGTCAAGCTGCTGGTGATCCTGACGTTTATCGCCCTGGGCTTCCTGGCAGGGACGGGCAACTGGGAGAATTTCTCGCAGCCCGCCACGCGCACCTCGACCGTGCCCGTGGCCGCGCAGTTTGCCATCAGCCTCTTCTGGATCTACGTCTGCTACAGCGGGTGGAACGCCGCCACCTACGTGGCTGAGGAGCTGAAGCGCCCGGAGCGCACGCTGCCAGTCGCGCTGACGTTCGGCACCACGGTCGTCGCCGCGCTGTACGTGGCCCTGAACCTAGTGTTCATCTATGCCAGCCCGCTGGAGGGGATGAAAGGCGTGGTGGCCATCGGGTCGCTGGCCGCCAGCCACCTGTTCGGGCCGGAGACCGCGGGCGTCTTCAGCGCTCTGATGGCCCTGTCGCTGATGGCCACCGTCAACGCCATGGTGACCATCGGCCCGCGCGTCTACTACGCCATGGCCAAGAACGGGGCCTTCTTCCGCCAGGCCGCCGAGGTCCACCCCCGCTGGCACACCCCCGTCTTTGCCATCTTCTGCCAGGGCCTCTGCGCCATGCTGATGACCCTGACCCCCTTCCCCACCCTGATGATCTACATCGGCTTCAGCCTCACCTTCATGACCGTGCTCTCGGTCTCCTCCCTGTTCTTCTTCCGCCGGCGGGCCGAGTGGCAGAAGCTTCGGGTGCTGAGTTTCGCCTTCCCCCTGATCCCGGTGTTTTTCGTCCTGGTGGGCCTGTGGACTATCGTGTACGGGTTCTTGCTCCAGCCCAAGATCTCCATTGCCGCCACCGCCATCATCGCCGCCGGCGCGCTGATCTACCACTTCGTCCTGCGGCCACAGAGAGAGCGGTAGCCACCGTCCGGCGCCGAACCTGATCTACAATCAGTACGAGGTGAATCATGAGATTGGCTCTGACGTTGATAATGGCCGCGAGCGCGGTCCTGGCGCAGGATCCCATCAGCGGGTATGCCCGGTCCGCCTGGGGCGGGGTGAAGAACTTCGTCCTCCGCGCGGCGGAGAAGATGCCGGAGGAGAACTACAGCTTCAAACCGGTCCCCGAGGTCCGGACCTACGGCCAGATTGTGGCGCACATCGCCGACGCGCAGTACATGATGTGCTCGGCGGCCCTGGGCGAGACGCGGGAACCAGCCCAGGTGGAGAAGACCAAGACCACCAAGGCCGACATCGTGGCGGCGCTTCAGGACTCCATCAAATACTGCGACAAAGCGTTTGAGGGCCTCACCGACGCCAAGGGCGCGGAGCTGGTCAAGATGTTCGGGCGCGAGCGGCCCCGTCTGGGCGCGCTGCTGTCCAACACCACACACACCATGGAGCACTACGGCAACTTGGTGACCTACCTGCGCATCAAGGGCATCGTGCCTCCCAGCAGCGAGCCCCGCAAGTAGTAAGAGATCGGGGCCTGAAGCGTGAAAGACGGTTCCGCTGAGCCGCCCCCGTTCCTCCGGACGTGGGGACGGCTCTACGCGGCGGTGCTGGGTTTCCTGGCGGCGCTGATCGCGCTGTTCCTGCTGTTCCAACGGGAGTTCACACCGTGAGACCGCTGGACTGGTGCGTGCTCGTCGGCTCGCTGGTCTTCATCGTGGTCTACGGCATGTGGCGCTCCCGCGGCGCCAACAGCATGAACAAGTACGTGCTCGCCGGCAAGACCATGCCCTGGTGGGCCGTGGCGCTCTCCATCATGGCCACGCAGGCCAGCGCCATCACCTTCATCTCGACCACCGGGCAGTCCTACGTGGACGGCATGCGCTTCGTGCAGGTCTACTTCGGACTGCCCCTGGCCATGGTCGTCCTGTCGGCCACGGCGGTGCCCATCTTTCACCGCGCCAACGTCTACACCGCCTACCAGTATCTGGAGCAGCGCTTTGACGCCAAGACCCGCGCCCTGGTGAGCGTCATCTTCCTCGTCCAGCGCGGGCTGGCCAACGGGATTGCACTCTGCGCGACGGCCATCGTCCTGACCGTGATCCTGGGCTGGCCGGACCAGATCACCATCGTCATCATGGGGTCGCTGACGATACTCTACACCACGACGGGCGGCGCCAAGGCGGTCACCTGGACCGAAGTCCCGCAGATGATCGTGATGTTCCTCGGTCTGCTGGTCGCGCTGGCCACGGCCGCTTTTATGTTTCCCAGCGACGTCAGCTTCGTGGACGCCGTCGCCGTGGCGGGAGCGGCCGGCAAGCTGAGAAGCGTGGTGTTCAACTTCGACTGGAACGACCGCTACAACATCTGGAGCGGCCTGCTGGGTGGGACGTTCCTGGCGCTGGCCTACTTCGGTTGCGACCAGAGCCAGGTGCAGCGCTACCTGACGGGGAAGTCGATCGCGCAGAGCCGGCTCAGCCTGCTGTTCAACGGCGTGGCTAAGGTCCCGATGCAGTTTCTCATCCTGTTCATCGGGGCGGTCATCTTCGCCTTCTACACCTTCGAGCAGCCGCCCATGGTGTTTCAGCACACCGATCTGGAGCGGGCCCAGACCTCGCGGGCGGAGTACGCGCCCGTGGCGCAGCGCTACGATGCCGCCTTCCAGGAGCGCCGGCAGGCCGCGCGGGAGATGATCGACGCCCGGCGCAACGGGGATCCGGAAGCCAAGGCCCGCGGTGTGGCGCGGTACCGGCAGGCGCACCGGGAATTCGAGGCCGCGCGCCAGGAGGGCATCGGGCTGGTGAAGAAGACCAGCGGGGGCGGCGACTTCAACGACACCAACTACATCTTCCTCACCTTCGTCACCCGCTACCTGCCGGCGGGCGTGGTCGGGCTGGTCATGGCGGCTATCTTTGCTGCGGCCATGTCCACCATCTCCTCGGAGATCAACTCGCTGGCCACGGTGACGGTGATCGATCTCTACCAGCGGCACTTCAAGAAGCGCGCCCCGGAGAGCCACTACCTAAGGGCCGCCAAGGTGGCCACGGTGTTCTGGGGCGCCTGGGCGCTGGTCACGGCCGAGCTCGCAAAGAACCTCGGGGCTCTCATCGAGGTCGTGAATATCGTGGGATCCTTGTTCTACGGCGGGCTGCTGGGTGTGTTCGTGCTGGCCTTCTTCGTCAAGCGCGTGGGCGGCACCGCCGCCTTCGTGGGGGTGCTCGCCGGCGAGGCGGCCATCTTCGCCACGGCGCTGCTCACCAAGGTTTCCTTCCTCTGGTACAACGTGATCGGCTGCCTGGTAGTAGTCGCCGCGGCCCTGGCGATCTCCTGGATGCAAGGAAGAATGGCGCGGCACAGTATGGGCTGAGCGGGGCCGCCTGAACATTCACTCTGCTATCTTCGTAAGTGCATGGCCCAGATTCTGGACGGCATCCGCGTCCGCGAGCAGATCGAAGGCGAGATCAAACCGCGCGTCGAGCGGCTCAGCCGGGAGCGCCGCGCCCCCGGGTTGGCCGTGATCCTGGTGGGCAACAACCCGGCTTCCGAGATCTACGTTCGCAACAAGGTGCAGGCCTGCCAGCGGCTGGGCATCGTGAGCGAGAAGCTGACGCCGCCGGGCACTGTCTCCACCGAGGAACTCATCGAGACCATCGCCGCGCTCAACCGGCGCGAGGAGATTGACGGCATCCTGGTCCAGCTTCCCCTGCCGCCGCACGTGGACTCGAAGCAGGTGCTGCTGGCCGTGGACCCCGACAAGGACGTCGATGGCTTGCACCCGCTGAACCTGGGGAGGCTCCTGAGCGGGCGTCCGGGCCCGCGGCCCTGCACGCCGGTCGGAATCCTGGAGCTGCTGCGACGCTACCAGATCCAGATCCTGGGCCGGCGGGCCGTGGTGGTGGGCCGCAGCGATATGGTGGGCAAGCCGACGGCGCTGCTGCTGCTGGCCGAGCACGCCACCGTGACCATCTGCCATTCAAAGACCCCCAACCTGGCCGAGGTCTGCCGGCAGGCCGACATTCTGGTGGCGGCCATCGGCCGGCCGGCGCTGCTGACCGCCGAGTACATCCAGGAGGGCGCGACGGTCATCGACGTGGGCACCAATCGCGTCGCCAGCCGCGAGGAGGCCGCGGCCGTGTTCCGCAACTCGCCCGCGAAGCTGGCGGAGTTCGATCGCAAGGGCAGCCTGCTGGTGGGCGACGTTCACCCGCTGGACGTGGCCGAGCGCGCGGCGGCCTACACGCCGGTGCCGGGCGGGGTCGGCCCGCTCACCATCGCCGTGCTGATGCAGAACACCGTCGAGACCGCCGCACGGAGACTCGGCGTATGCTCCGCGTAGGACTCACCGGCGGCCTTGGCACGGGCAAGACCTTCGTGGGCGAAGCGCTGGAAGCGCTCGGCTGCCAGCTCATTCGTGCCGACCAGCTCGGCCACCAGGTGCTCGCGCCGGGCGGCGAAGCCTATGAGGACGTTCTGCGCGAATTCGGTCCGGACATCCGGGACCCCGATGGAACCATCGACCGCCGCAAGCTGGCCGCCCTGGTCTTCGACGACCCGGAACGGCTGGAGCGGCTCAACCGCCTGGTCCACCCGCCGGTCATCCGCCGTGAGGAGGAGCTCGCCCGGGCGTTCTTCGAGCGCGACCCCGCGAGCATCGTTGTGGTGGAGGCCGCCATCCTGATCGAAACCGGCAGCCACCGGCGGTTCCACCGCATCGTGCTGGCGGTGTGCGATCGCGAGCAGCAGATCGAGCGCGCCATGCGGCGCGACGGCCTCTCCCGTCAGGAAGTCCTGGCCCGCCTCGCGCGCCAGATGCCCCTGGAGGAGAAACGGAAATACGCCGACCACGTCATTGACACTTCGGGCAGCAAGGACGATACCTTGCGCCAGGTACGCCAGACGTACGAGGCGCTACGGAGCATCCGACTATGAGGAAGAGCACTATCTTGCTGGCCGCCCTCCTGGTGGGCGGGTTCGTGTACTTCACCTCGCACAAGAACTGGGGCTGGCGGCGGGTTTTCGAGCCGCTTCACACCAACGCCGCCCCGCTGTGGGCGGGCGCCCAGGCCGAGCGTGCGGCGCTGAGCGCCGACGAGAAGAACAACATCGAGATCTACACCGCGGCGCACCCGGCCACGGTGAACATCACCAGCGTGGTGCTGGAGGAGAACTGGTTCTTCCAGCTTGTGCCCAAGCGGGGCATCGGCTCCGGCTTCCTGATCGACGCCGACGGCCGCATCCTGACCAACCACCACGTGGTGGCTGGGGAAAGGGGGGAAGTGCAGGAGGTGCAGGTAACGCTGCCCGACCAGACCCGCTACCGTGCCCAGATCATGGCCGCCGACGAAGCCAGCGACCTGGCGCTCATCAAGATCGCGCCCCGGAAGAAGCTGCCCTTCCTGAAGCTGGGCGATTCCGAGAAGCTGCAAGTGGGCCAGAAAGTGCTCGCTATCGGCAACCCGTTCGGACTTCAGGGCACCCTTACCACCGGCGTCATCAGCTCGCTGGGCCGCACCATCGAGGACTCCAGCAAGCACCTGGAGGACATGATCCAGACCGACGCCGCCATCAACCCGGGCAACAGCGGCGGGCCGCTGCTGGATTCGGTGGGCAACGTCATCGGCATCAACACGGCCATCTACGGGCCGGGCGGCAACATCGGCATCGGCTTCGCCATCCCCGTCAACCGCGCCAAGGTGATGCTCTCCTGGTACCAGGCCAAGGGCCGGCCGCGACCGCGGTTGGGCATCGACGTGTGGCCGGTTTCCGGCGACCTGGCCGAAGCCCTGGGCTTGCCGCGCGAGGGCGGGCTGCTGATCCTCACTGTGCAGCCCAGTTCGCTGGCCGCGACGGCCGGGCTGCGGGGCGGGCGGCGCACCGTCATCGCGGGCAACTACCGCATCCCCGTGGGCGGCGATTTGATTGTGGCCATCGACGGGCGCCCCGTGGAGAGCCGCGACGCCCTCTCCACCGCGCTCAGCAGTAAGCGCCCGGGAGAGAGTATCGTGCTCACCATCTACCGCGACGGGCGCACCATGAAAGTGCGCGTGGACCTGGGTTAGTGTAGTGGGGCCGGCTTCAGCCGACAGGTTGAAGACCGGTCCCGCGATCTCTCACCGCAAAGCTGTCCGCGGGACAGGACCTAGGTTGCCCCACTGAGAGGCACCACCAATTCCGGTCCCAGCAGCTCCTCGAGCAGCGGAGTCTGCGGGTAGGGGTGGCCCTTGTAGCGGCGGAAGCCCTCCCCAAACTCCAGGCCCGCCAGGCGCCCCCGGCGTCGGGTGTGCTCTTCCATCATCGCCAGGTAGTCGTCCACGCGGTGATGCTTGAGCAGCCAGTTGCGCTGGCTCTCGTGTTGCGCCAGCATAGCGGTCTTGGTCTCAAACGTGGAGGCCACGTTGACCACCACGTCCGGCACCACCAGCCGGTCCTCGCGGTCCACTCCCCCTTCCGGGTCCATGAAGTAGAGGTGGGGAATGGCCTCCAGGGGCGCCGCGGGGTTTTCCGCGCCGGTGCGGTAGTTGGGAGCGGGGGCGCCGAAGCAGGCGTCCCGTACCAGCTCGCTGGTGCGCTCATGGTCGCACAGGTAGTCCGCCGGAGAGGCGGTCAGCACCAGGTCGGGACGGGCGCGCCGCAGCACCTCCGCCACGTGGCGGCGGGAGGCGTCGTCGCTGAAGACGGCCAAATCGCGGAACTCGGCGCAGCGGTATTCGGCCCCGATGAGGGCGGCGGACCGTGCGGCCTCACGACGGCGGAGCTCGGAGATTTCGTCGGGGGTGTACTCGCTGGTCCCGCAATCTCCGGGGGTCATGGTGACGATGGTGAGGTGGTGTCCCAAAGCGGTCAGCAAGGCCAGGGTACCGCCGGCGAAGATCTCCGCGTCATCCGGATGGGCATGAATAACGAGGACTCTCATGGTTCTTTGCCAAACCTCTCCAGCAGCGATTGGGTCAAATGCCGGGACTTGGCGGTGGCCGTCTCGATGGCCGAAATCAGCATCGAGCGCAGGCCATGTTTTTCCAGCTCATGAATGGCCGAGATGGTGACGCCGCCCGGGGTGATGACCTGGTCCTTGAGGATGGCGGGGTGGAGACCGGTCTCGCGCACCAGTTTGGCGGCGCCCAGCACGGTCTGCTCGGTGAGGCGGGTGGCGATGGTGCGCGACAGGCCCATCTTCAGCCCGCCCTCGATGAGGGCCTCGATGACCATGTAGATGTAGGCAGGGCCGCTGCCCGACAGGGCCGTGACGGCGTGCATCATCTCCTCTTCGACGAAGGTGACGTAGCCGACCGCGCCGAGGATGCTCTCCACCAGCCGGCGCTGCTGGGGCGTGCCGGCGCCGTTGGAAGCCACGGCCGTGGCCCCCTCGTCCACCACCACCGGGATGTTGGGCATGGCGCGGAAGATAGGCAGCCGGCGGCCGACGAGTTTCTCGATCAGCGCGATAGGCACCGCCGCCGCCACCGAGATCAGGATCTGGTCCTCGCGCAGCACGTCGCGAACCTCGGCCAGCACGCCGGGCAGCGTGTAGGGCTTGACTGCCAGGATGACCACGTCGGAGGCCTCGACGGCTTCGCGGTTGCCACCCGCCGTCACCGTGATCGAGAATCTCTCGGCGACTTCCTGTGCGCGCTCCGTGGTCAGGTCCGTGGCGAGCAGGTGTTCACGGTCCGCCACGCCGCTCTTGAGGATGCCGCCGATCAGGGCGGCGCCGATATTGCCGGCGCCGAGTACGACAATTCGCTGCATTTCGCTCATGGCGGACATTGTACTCTGAGTGGCGCGCCGCGCGGTATGGCCCGCCGCCGACCAGCAGCGGTTGGCGGAAGAGTCCGCGCCAGAATCGCGTAACCGGGAACCGGGCTGCGGCACCTATATAGTTTGAGACTCGATTTCCTCTTGTGGGCGGGACTGTGCCTGGCAGCGGAACCTGCTCTGGCCCAGCGCGCGGACCTGCGGGTAGCCGAGCAGGTCGATATGCCCGCGCGGGTGGATTCCAACAGCCCGGTCTTCTGGCGCGATGGCCGGTTCCACCTCATCACCTCGGACGGGGCTCCCTTCCTCAGCCGGGGCGCCGACCAATTCTCTTTGGAGAGTGCGGAGGGCATCGTAGTCGATCACCCCGGGGGCTTCTCCGTGTGGATCGAGGCGGCCTGGGTGGATGGCGACGAGACCGTCTACGCCTGGTATCACCACGAACCGGTCGGCGTCTGCCCGGGCACCATGCTGACGGCGCCCCAGATCGGCGCGCTGGTGTCTTACGACGGCGGGAGGACCTTTTCCGATCTGGGGCTGGTGCTGACCTCCGGGGATCCGCTGGATTGCAGGGCGCAGAATGGGTTCTTCGCCGGGGGGCATGGGGACTTCTCGGTGATCCTGGATCGGGAGCGGCGCTACTTCTACTTCCTGTTCGGCAACTACGGCGGGGATCCGGCGGGCCAGGGAGTCGCCCTGGCGCGGATGGCGTTCGAGGACCGGGTGGCTCCGGCCGGAGCGGTGTGGAAGTACTTCCAGGGCGATTGGGTAGAGCCAGGTCTCGGGGGGCGCGTCACGCCGTCCTTTCCGGTGGCGGCCAGTTGGCAGCGGGCCGACACGAACGCCCTCTGGGGACCATCGGTGCACTGGAACACTTTTCTGGAGAGCTACGTGGTGCTGATGAGCCACTCCTGCTGCCGGCCCAACTGGCCCCAGGAGGGCGTCTACGTGAGCTTCAACCCGGATCTGAGCAACCCGGAAGGCTGGACCACGCCGCAAAAGATCTTCGACCACCCGCATGCCTACTACCCGCAAGTGATCGGGACCGGCCGCTGGGAGACGGACCGGCGCGCGGGCCGGGTGGCTCGGTTCTACCTGCAAGGCTGGTCGGCGTATGAGATCGTCTTCAGCCCGGCGGATCGTTCCGCGGACGAGCCCAGCGAGCCCCCCGAGCCGGACCCGCCCGAGGGGAGCCAGCCCGCCGCCCCGCCGGTGAGACCGCCCAAGGCCGCATAGTCTTCGTGGGCGGTCCCCCGGGACCGCATGTGGGTCTCCCGGCGGCTCGCGTCACACGCTGGTGTATGATGAGGGTTTGGCGGCCCGGAGGTAAGAGGCGTGAAAGGCGTTGTGCTGGCCGGAGGGACGGGGAGCCGCCTGTTCCCGCTGACCAAGATCACCAACAAGCACCTGCTGCCCATCTACGACAAACCCATGATCTTCTACCCCATCCAGACGCTGGTGGATGCGGGGATCCGGGACATCCTGATCGTGACGGGCGGACGCAATGCGGGGGATTTCCTGCGCCTGCTGGGCAACGGCAAGGAGTTCGGGCTGGCGCACCTGAACTACACCTATCAGGAGGGCGAGGGTGGCATCGCCGACGCGCTGGCGCTGGCCGAGCACTTCGCCGACAACCACAAGCTGTGCATCATCCTGGGTGACAACCTCATCGAGGGGAGCATCCGGCCGGCGGTGGAAGCTTTCCTGGGGCAGCCCAAAGGGGCGCGCATCTTGCTCAAGCAAGTGCCCGACGCGCACCGCTTCGGCGTGGCCGAGATCCAGGGCGACCACATCGCAGGCATCGAAGAGAAGCCGCACCGGCCGAAATCGGACTACGCCGTGACCGGCGTCTACATGTACGACCGAACGGTGTTCGAGAAGATCCGCCGGCTGGTGCCCTCGGCGCGGGGCGAGCTGGAGATCACCGACGTCAACAACGCCTACATCGCCGAGGGGGCGATGACCTTCTCGTTCCTGGAAGGCTGGTGGACGGATGCCGGCACCTTCGAGTCGCTGTTAAGGGCCAGCAACCTGGTGGCAGCGAAGAGCCGTCAGCAGACGGAGGCGGCCGCGGCGCCCGGGGAGGGTGGGCGTTGATGACGGGCGCACAACCGGCACGGCCTTCCTCGGTGATTGCGGTCTCGGACCAGCTCGAACTGGCCTATCCGGACTGCGAGCAAGGCACCGGTTCCATCATCCGCACCCCGGACTCGTCCCAGCTCATCGCCGGAGTGCGCATCCAGCCCATCACTTTCTGGCCGGATGACCGCGGCTACTTCCTGGAACTGCTGCGCCTGGGTCAGGGCCTGGGGGCCGGCTTTCCGGCCGCCAGCACGCAGGTCTCGGCGGCGCTGTCCTATCCCGGCACGATCAAGGCGTTCCATTACCACCTGCGCCAGACCGACTGCTGGGTGCCGGCCATGGGGATGTTGCAGGTGGCGCTGGTGGACCTGCGGCGCGGCTCGCCCACTTTCGGCGCACGCAACACGCTGTACGTGGGGGTGCTGCGCCCCTGGCAGCTCATCGTCCCGCCCGGCGTGGGCCACGGCTACAAGGTCATCGGGATCGAGCCCGCCATGCTGCTGTACGTGACCGACCGCTTCTATGACCCCGAGGACGAGGGGCGCATCCCTTACAACGACCCGCGCATCAACTACGACTGGGAAACGCAGTTCAAATGAAGCTGCTGGTGACGGGGGGAGCGGGATTCATCGGTTCGGAGTTCATCCGCCTGGCGCTGGCCGGCGACGCCGCGCCGGAGGTGCTCAACCTCGACAAGCTCACCTACTCCGGGAACCTGGAGAACCTGGAATCCGTCGCCCGCAGCCCGCGCTACCGCTTTGTGCAGGGCGACATTTGCGAGGCGGCGCTGGTGGATGCGCTGCTCGGCGAGTTCCGGCCCGACGCCATCGTGCATTTCGCCGCCGAGTCCCACGTGGATCGCAGCATCTTGTCGCCGCAGCCGTTTTTCGAGACCAACCTGAGGGGAACCTTCACCCTGCTGGAAGCGGCGCGGGCGCGCCGCGTGTCTCGCTTCCTGCACGTCTCCACCGACGAGGTCTACGGCAGCCTCGAGCCGCCCCAGGAAGCCGATGAGAGCTTCCCGCTGCGGCCCAGCAGCCCCTATGCGGCTTCCAAGGCCGGCGCGGATCTGGCGGCGCTGGCCTATTTCGCCACCTACCGCCTGCCGGTCATCGTCACCCGCGCCTCGAACAATTACGGGCCCTTCCAGTTCCCCGAGAAGCTCATTCCGCTGATGATCTCGCATGCCGTGGAGGGACGGCCGCTGCCGGTCTACGGCAACGGCCTTCAGGTGCGCGACTGGCTGTATGTTGAGGATCACTGCCGCGCCTTGCTGGCGGTGCTGGAGAAGGGTCGGGAAGGCGAGATCTACAACATCGGCGGCGCCTGCTCGCTACCCAACCTGGAAGTGGTGAGGAGAGTCCTGGCGGCGACGGGACGGGGCGCGGAGCTGATCGAGCACGTGACGGACCGGCCGGGCCATGACCGCCGCTACGCGCTGGCGAGCGCCAAGATCATGGGCGAGACCGGCTGGCGGCCCCAGGTCGGCTTTGCCGAGGGTCTGGCCCGCACGATTGCCTGGTACCGCGACCACGCCGGCTGGGTCGCGCGGGTGCGCTCCGGGGAGTACCAGGGCTACTACGAGCGGAACTACGCGAACCGCGAGGCCGAGCTGGCCCGCCTGGCCGGCAGCTAGTGCTCATGATTGTGGCTCTGGACGCCACGCCGCTCACGCTTTCCAGCGGTGGCCTGCGCCGGTACACCGAGGAGCTGGCCCGGGCGCTGGCCCTGAACTACGCGGAAGACGAAATCCGGCTGGTGTCTGACCAGCCTTTTGCCATGCCGCCGGCGGGCCCGCCGAACCTGAAGGCCGGCGGCGCCCCGCAGGGTTTCCTGGAGCGGCGCTGGTGGCTCTGGGGACTGAACCGCGAGCTGGCTCGATGCCACGCCCAAGTCTTTCACGGGACGAACTTCGCCGTCCCGTATCTTCCCCTGAGGCCGAGCGTGCTCAGCCTCCATGACCTTTCGCCGTGGATGGACCCTGCCTGGCACCACGCTGCGGCGCGGGTGCGCCGGCGCACGCCGCTGATGATGCGGCGGGCCACCATCGTGCTCACCGACAGCGAGGCCGTGCGCCGCCAGGTGATCGAGCGCTTTCGCGTGCCTACGAGCCGCGTCGCGGCCGTGCCGCTGGCGGCGGCGTCACACTTGCGGCCGGTGGCGGTGACGCCCGGGGCTCCCTATTTCCTGTGCCTCGGGACGCTCGAACCACGGAAGAACATACCGTTCCTGATCGAGGCCTGGCGCCAGGTGCGCCAGCAGCACCCTGTGGAGCTGGTGCTGGCGGGACGGCGCCGGGAGGACTTTCCCGTGCTGCGGGAGGAGCCCGGGTTGCGGGTGCCAGGCGAGGTGGCCGATGAAGAACTCCCGGCGCTCTACTCCGGGGCTGTGGCGTGCCTGTACCCCTCGTTCTACGAGGGCTTCGGGCTGCCGGTGCTCGAAGCCATGCAATGCGGCGCGGCGGTGATCGCCTCGCGCGACGCCGCGCTCAGCGAGGTCTGCGGCAGAGCTGCCGTGCAGGTGGATGCGCGGGACACGCGCGGGTGGCGGGAGGCCATGACGGCGGCCCTCACGCGTCCCGAGTGGCTCCGCGACTGGCGCGAGCGGGCCTTGGCCCGGGCCAGGGAATTCTCCTGGGCGCGGACGGCGCGCCTGACGCGGGAGGTGTATGAGCAAGCCCGACGCCTTGCTGCTGGCGCCTGAGGCGCCCTACCCCATGGTGGGGGGCGGCGCGACACGCACGGCTTCGCTGGTCGAGTACCTCGCGCGGCGCTACAACCTGGACGTGATGGTGTTCCGCGAGCCGGCCGCGCCGGATCCGGCCGCGGCCTTCCCACCCGGCCTGGCGCATGACATCGGCGTGGTTGAACTGCCGTTTCATTCGAAGAGCACGGTGGCGCGCGCGACGCGTAATCTCGTCCGCTGCCTGCGTGGCCGTCCGCCGCTCAGTGACCGCTTCGCGGGTTTCTCCCGCCCGGTCGCGGAGTTCCTGCGGGGGCGGGACTATAAGCTGGCCGTGGTAGAACACTTCTGGTGCGCGCCCTATGCGGAGCAGGTGGCGCCCCACGCCCAGACGCTCGTACTGGACCTGCATAACATCGAATCGGTGCTCTACAGCCGGGCGGCGAGCGCCCAGGCGTGGCCCCAGGCGCTGGCCTTTCGGAGGTTTGCCGGCGCCTGCCGGGCGCTCGAGCGCCGCTGGCTCCCGCGATACTCGCTGCTGCT
Source organism: uncultured Solibacteraceae bacterium (assembly GCA_964541065.1). Classification (GTDB taxonomy): domain Bacteria; phylum Acidobacteriota; class Terriglobia; order Bryobacterales; family Bryobacteraceae; genus VFZS01. The sequence continues at coordinate 20,931 of CAZIRH010000003.1, read as the reverse complement.
GGCGGCCTCGGCCCAGGATGCACACCGGGCGCAGCAGATTGCGCCGGGCTGCCGCTGCGAGGTCTATCCCAACAGCATCCCGCTGGTTACCCCGCCGGCCCGCCCGGAAGAGCACGTGGTGGTCTTCTCCGGCAACTTCGACTACCACCCGAACATCGCGGCGGTGCGGTTCTTCCAGGCGCGCATCTGGCCGGCGCTGCGAGAGCGCTTCCCCGGCTTGCGCTGGCGGCTGGTGGGGAGGAATGCCGACGGTGTGCGCAAGTACTTCTCGGGGGACGCGCGCATCGAGCTGACCGGCCCGGTCGCAGACGCCGTCAGCGAACTGGCGGCCGCCCAAGTGGTGGTGGTTCCTTTGCTGGCGGGCAGCGGCACGCGTTTCAAGATCATCGAAGCCTGGGCCGCCGGGCGTGCCGTGGTCTCGACCAGCGTGGGCGCCGAAGGTCTGCCGGGAATGAACGGCGAGCACCTGCTGATAGCGGACGCGCCGCAGGACTTCGCCGGCGCGGTGTCGCGGCTGCTGGGATCCGCCCAGGAGCGGCGCCATCTGGGGAGCTCCGGGCGGGCGCTGTACGAACGGGAATTGACCTGGCAGGCCGCCTGGGCGGGGCTGGAGAAAGCGGAAATTTAGTTGCTCCGCGCTGTGCCACGCCCGACTATACTGGAAGGACAGCATGCGATTTGCGGTAGATGCACACGCTATCGGCTGTCATCTCACGGGGAACGAGGTTTACGTCCGTAACCTGTTGAATTCATTTGCATTACTGGACGATTCCTCCCAGTTCATCGCCTACCTGTCCGCGGACGACGCCCGCGAGTGGGTGCCGGACGGTTTTCGCCAGCGCCGCGTCGCCCGTAACCCGTTCCTCCGCCTGGGCGCAGACCTGAGCCGCAGGCTCTACCAGGACCGGCCCGATCTGCTGCACGTGCAGTACACGGCGCCGCTAGTGTGCCCGGTGCCGGTGGTGGTAAGCGTGCACGACGTCAGCTTCTCGGAGCATCCCGAGTTCTTCACCGTGGCGCGGGCCGCGCAGCTTCGCTGGACGGTGCGCCGCACTGTCCGCCGCGCGGCGCGGATTGTGACGGGGAGCGAATTCTCGCGCCGCGCCATCGTGCGGACCTACGGGGTGGACCCCGACAACATCGTGGTGATCCCCAACGCGGCTCCCGCCATGTTCCGCCCGCTGGCGCGCGAGGCGGCCGCGGCCAGCGTCTGGTCGCGCTTCCGGATTCCGGGTCCGTTTCTCCTCACCGTGGGCGACTTGCAGCCCCGCAAGAACCAACTGGGCCTGATCCAGGCCTTCGCCGAGATGATCCGTGCGCACCCTGAGTTGCCGCACCGGCTGGTGCTGGCGGGCAAAGAGACCTGGTTCGCACCGCGCATTCACAGGGCGGCCGAGACCTCCGGGGTCTCCGACCGGATTCACTTCACGGGCTTCGTTTGCGACGCCGACCTGCTGCAACTGTACAACGCCTGCGAGTTCTTCGTCTTCCCGTCTTTCTACGAGGGCTTCGGACTGCCGGTGCTGGAGGCGATGGCCTGCGCCCGGGCCGTGACCTGCTCGAATGCTTCCGCGCTGGTGGAGGTCGTGGATGCGGCCGCGATCCTGTTCGACCCGGACTCCACCGGGCAGATGGTGCGGGCCATGCTGGATCTTCTGCTGGATGCGGAGCTGCGCGCGCGCATGGAGCGCATCGGCCTCCAGCGGGCCGCGCAGTTCAGTTGGCAGAAGACCGCGCAAAGGACCCTGGAGGTCTACCACGAGGTGGCCGGCGGACGCGCGCGTGCCGCGCGCGAGCGCTACTCGATAGCACGGCGATGAGGCTCCTGGACGTCACGCTGGGGGCTGTGCTGGCCACGGTCTGCGCCCTGGCCCAGGTCCCGGGCGATGAGACCCTGAACTACGTCATCAACTGGCCCAGCGGCCTGAGTCTGGGCGAGGCCCGCCTGGAGGCCAAGCGCGCGGACCGGCGCTGGCAGTTCGAGCTTTCCATCGAAGCCGCGCTGCCGGGTTTCGCGGTGCGCGACCGCTACCAGTCGATCGCGGCGGAGGGGCTGTGTTCGCTCGAACTGGAGAAGCAGTTCGCGCACGGGCCGCGCAAGGGCCACGAGCGGACGGCCTTCGATCTCGAGCGGGCGCTGGCGACGCGGCAAACGCTGGGCGGTGGAGGCACGTCGGAGGCGCCGCTGCTGGCGTGTCCCAAGGACGCCCTGACGTTTCTGTACTACGTGCGCCGCGAGCTGAGCCAGGGCCGCTTGCCGCCGCCGCAACGCATCTACTTCGGCGCCGCCTACCAGATCCGTGTGGAGTATGGCGGGACGCAACGACTTCGCATCGGCGAGACGTCGCTGGAGGCGGACCGCCTGAGTGTGGCGGTGAAAGGTCCGGCCTCGGAAGTCACCTGCGAGGTTTTCTTCGCGCGCGACGCGGCGCGCACGCTGGTGCTGGCCCGCGTGCCGTTCCCGATGGGCGTATTCTCGATGGAGCTGGTGCGCTGAGCCATGCGCGTGGCGTTCTTCTCTCCCATGCCGCCGTCCAAAAGCGGCATCGCCGACTACTCGGCCGCCCTGGTGGAGCCGCTGGAGCGCCTGGCCGAGCTGGAGGTCTTCGCCGACCAGCCGGCCTCCTTCGACCCGGCCCGGTACGACGTGCTCCTTTACCAGATCGGCAACAACTCCTACCACGCCTTCGCCTACGAGATGGCGCTCGCGCATCCGGGCGTCGCGGTGATGCACGAAGCGAACCTGCACCACCTGATCGCCGAGTTGACCATCCGGCGCGGCGACTGGGACGTCTACCTGCGCGAGTGCGAGCACAACGGGGGAGCGCCGGCAGTCGAGTACGCGCAGCGCGTGCGCGCCCTGGAGGTCGGTCCGGACTACGAAGGCGTGCCGATGACGCGACGACTGCTCGAGCGCAGCCGCGCGCTGATCGTTCACAGCCGCTTCATGCTGGAGCAGATGCGTGTGGCGGGCTTCCAGGGGCCGATCGGACGCATCCCGCACGGCGCCTGGATCCCCGAGACGGATCGCATGGCCTACCGCTACAGGCTGGGCCTGGACGAAACCACGCCGCTTGTCGGCATCTTCGGCTTCCTGAAACCCTACAAGCGCATCCCCGAGTCTCTGCGGGCCTTCCGCCGCCTGGTGCGCCTGGAGCCGCGTGCGAAGATGATCCTGGTCGGCGAGCTGCATCCGGACTGTCCGGTGGCGTCGATGGTGACCGCGCTCGGATTGTCGGCGCATGTGCGCGCGCTCGGCTTCACTCCCCTCGAGGATTTCACCGGCTACCTGGCCGCCTGCGATGTGGTCCTGAACCTGCGCTACCCGACCGTGGGAGAGACCTCCGGAAGCCTGCTGCGCGCGCTGGGGCTGGGCAAGGCCGTGCTGGTGTCCGACGTGGGGGCCTTCCGCGAGTTGCCCGACGAGGTCTGCCTGAAAGTGTCGGTGGAGGCGGCCGAGGAGGACCAGATCTTCGAGTACCTCAACCTGCTGGTCTCGCGGCCGGACGTCGCCGGCGCGCTGGGCCGGCGTGCCCGGGAGTTCGTCGAGCGCGAGTGCAACTGGGACCTGGTGGCGCAGCGGTACGCGTCCTTTCTGCAGGCGGTTCATGAGGGACGTGTGTGGGCGGAACCGGCAGCCGCCCCTCCCCCACCAGCCACCGCCTGCGAGCCACCAGCTACAGGCAGCTACATCGCCGGTTGGGCCGTGACGCCCGAGTCACAGGAGTACGTCCAGACGCACTTGTCGCGCCTGGAGAAGACGCTCGCCATCATTCCACCCGGAGGGCCGCACGACCGCATCCTGGAAATGGGCGCCTACTTCCAGATCACTCCGGCGCTGATGACGCGGTTGGGCTACGGGGAAGTGCGCGCCTGCTACTACGGGCCGGCCGGCAAGTTCGAGCAGCGCACCGTGGTTTCGGCCCAGGGCGAGCGCTTCACCTGCCAGGTGGACCTGTTCGACGCCGAGCAGGACCGCTTCCCCTACCCGGACGAGTACTTCGCCACGGTGCTGTGCTGTGAGCTGATCGAGCACCTGTCGGAGGACCCCATGCACGCGCTCTCCGAGATCAACCGCATCCTGAAGACGGGCGGGCATGTGGTTCTCACCACGCCGAACATCGGCTCGCTGCGCGCGCTTTCCGCCGTTCTTCAGGGCGACCATCCGGGTTTCCTCCCGGACTACCTGCGGCCGTCGCCGGGCGGCCCCGAGGAGGCGCGGCACAGCCGGGAGTACACGCCCCGGGAGGTCCGCGACCTGCTGTCGGACGGGGGCTTCGAGGTCACGCTGCTCGAAACCGGTCCTTTCCGCGAGAAGCCCGAGCCCGAGCTGCACTGGGTCCGGCATCTGCTCGAGCGCTACCGGCTGGCGACGAAGTTGCGCGGGGACGGCATCTACGCCGTGGGGCGCAAGACCGCTCCGGTGCGCGAGCGCTACCCGGCCTGGCTGTACAGTGGCGTGAGCCCATGAGCGTCGAGTACCTGGAAACACGCGTCGAGCCTGCGCCGCAGGGTGCGGCTCTGCACGTGCGCCTGCGTTTCCGGAACCGCTCGGGTGAAACGTGGCGCGCGGAGGAAGGTTTCGCCATCGGCTACCAGGTCTTCGACCCGGATACCGGCACGCTTATCGCTGATGGCCACCGCGGCCCGATCGCCCGGGAGGTGGCGCCCGCCGAAGTGGCGGACATAGAGCTGGAAGTCGAGTTGCCCGCCGAAGCCGGCCGCTACCGGGTGTTCGTTTCCCCCCTGCGCGAGCAGGTGTGCTGGTACTACGCCCAAGGGTGGCCCTTTCTGCTGGTGGATGCGGCGGTGGCCCAGGGCAGGGCGGTGCTGGCCCGCGCCAAGGTCACTACGCGCGCGGCGCTGCGCGCCCAGACGCTGGCGCGCTCGATCGGGCGCGCCTTCAAGTATCCGCTCGTGGCGCTGTGGCGCAATCGCAGCCTCATCGGCTCGATGGTGCGGCGCGACATCCTGGGGCGCTACCGGGGATCGTTCGGCGGCATGTTCTGGACGGTGCTCAACCCGCTGCTGCTGATGATCACCTACTTCTTCGTGTTCGGCATCGTGCTGCGCGCCCGCTTCGGCAACGACCCCAGCCGCGCCGGTTTCGTGCTCTACTTCCTGGCCGGCATGCTGCCCTGGCTGGCCTTCTCCGAAGCTGCCGGCCGGGCGCCCTTCGTGATCCTGGAGTACCGCAACTTCGTTAAGAAGCTGGTCTTTCCGCTGGAGATCCTGCCGGTCAACCTGGTGCTGGCGGGCCTGGTGACCGAGGTGTTCGCCCTGGGCATCTTCGGAGTCGGGTTGTTGCTGGCGCGGGGCGCAGTGCCGCTCACCGTGCTGTGGCTGCCGGTGCTGCTCGTTCCGCAGATCCTGTTCACGGCGGGTCTGTGCTGGCTCCTGGCGGCGCTGGGCGCCTACGTGAGGGATCTTGGGCAGGTGAACGGTTTTCTGCTCACGCTGTGGTTCTTCCTGACGCCGATCTGCTACCCGGTGGAATCGCTGCCCGCGGAGGCCATGCCGCTGCTGGCGAAGAACCCGCTGTTTGTGCTGGTCGCGGGCTACCGGGCGATCTTCCTGGAGCGGCAGGCGCCGGCCTTCGGGCCGCTGTGGAAGCTGTGGCTGGTGGCCGCGGCAGCGTTCTTCCTGGGCCACGCCTTCTTCTACAAGCTCAAGAAGAGCTTCGCGGACGTGATTTAGGCCGGCACGGCCGGGAGGGCGCGCGGGGCCGTCATCTCGAAGCTGCGTTCGCCAGCTTCCTACCGGTAGCCCTGCGCACAGCAGCCCAAGGCACGGCCGCCGCGGCGGCCGTCGGACCAGCCCAGCCGCCAAGTGGTGCCCTCCTCGATCGCCACGGCGTGCACGTCACCCTGCGAGCGGGTTCTCGGGTTGAGCGTGTGCCCCAGTGCTTTCAGCTTCTCCGCCACGTCGAAGATGAGGGCTCCGGGCTCGGCCTCCACACGATCGGGCAGGTACTGGTGGTGCACGCGCGGGAATTCGATGGCATCCCGCAGCGACATCTTGAAGTCAATCAGATTCACCACTACTTGCAGCACCGTGTTGGAGATGGTGGCGGCGCCGGGCGAACCCAGCCCCACCCAGGGCGTAGCGTCCCGACGCAGCACGATGGTGGGCGCCATCGAGGAAAGCGGGCGCTTGCCAGGGGCGATCCCGTTGGGACTTCCGGGGCGGGTTGAGAAGGCGCTCATGATGTCGTTCAGCAGCACACCCGTCCCCCGGGCGATGACCTGCGAGCCGTAGAATCCATTCAGCGTGTAGGTGTTCGAGACCACATTCCCGGCGGAGTCGATGATGCTGAAGTGCGTGGTCTGGCCGGATTCCTCACCGCCGCTGGCGGGCGGTGCCGGTCCCTCCAGTTCCTGGCTCGGTGTGGCCCGATCCAGCCGTATCCCTGCGGCCAGCTCCACGGCGTACGCCTTGCCGGTCAGCCTCTCCACGGGGACGGGATGGAAGGCCGGATCGGCCAGGTGGAGAGCCCGGTCACGGTAGGCGCGTCGCATGGCCTCGATCATGAGGTGACGCGATTCGCTCGAGCCTTCCATGCCCAGCGGCATGGGGAAACGCTCGAGGATGTTCAGCATCTCCAGCAGCACCACGCCGCCGCCCGAAGAGGGAGGCACGGTCAGAATCGGGTGGCCGCGATACGTGCCCCGCAAGGGCTCGACGGCCCGCGCCTCATAGCCTTTCAAGTCCGCGAGGCTGATGGTGCCGCCGTGCGCGGTCATGTCCGCGGCGATGCGCCGCGCCGTCTCGCCTTCGTAGAACTCGCGCCCGCCGCGCTTGGCGATGCGCCCGATAGTGGCCGCCAGTTCGGGCTGGCGCACTAGTTCGCCCTGCTTGAGCGGCCGGTCGGAACCGTGCAGCAAAATCTTGGCCGTCTCGGGAAACTGCTTCATCACCGGCACCTGAAGCGCCAGGATCAGCTCCATGCGCTGCGAGGCCGGAAAGCCCCGCTGGGCCAGGCGGCGCGCCGGTTCGAGCAGATCGCGCCACGGCTTGCTGCCGAACAGACGGTGCGCCAGGGCCAGCCCGGCGACGGTTCCGGGCACCGCCGAGGCCTTGTAGCCCACACGCGCTTCCGTGGATGTCGTGAACATGCCGGCATGCGCGGAAGCCGGAGCGGTCTCGCGGTAGTCGATGGCACGCGCGCGCCCGTCAGCCATCCGCACCAGCAGGTAGCCCCCGCCCCCCAAGTTGCCCGCTTCCGGATGGACCACCGCCAGCACGAACCCCATGGCTACGGCAGCATCGACCGCGTTGCCGCCACGCTGGAGGATTTCCACCCCCGCCGCGGTGGCCAGTTCGTGGACGCTCGCCACCATCGCCTCTCGCGCCCGCTCCGGCTGGCTCACCATCGGCCGGAGGGCCTTCAACTCCAGCCCGCTCTGCGAGACCTCCTGGCCCCACAGCGCCCAGCTCAGCCCCAACGCGCTGATCAACAAACCGCGGCAAGGTGCGCTCATCCCGGCCTCCAGACTTCAACAGTCTATAATGAATGAAAGAAGTCCCCCGGATGCGCACCTTCTACCTTGAGACGTTCGGCTGCCAGATGAACGAGTATGACTCGGAGAAGGTGGCCGGGCTGCTGCTGGCGCAAGGCTACCGCCGCGTGGCCAGCCCCGCAGAGGCCGACCTGGTGCTCTACAACACGTGCAGCGTCCGGGAGAAGGCCGAGCGCAAAGCCTTCCGCCGCCTGGCCGAGTTCCGGCGCGCGCGCGCGAACGGCAAGGTCTTCGGCGTGCTGGGGTGCGTGGCGCAGCGACGGGGCGAGGAGATCTTCGAGCGGGCGCCGCACGTCGGCCTGGTGTGCGGTCCGGCCAGCTACCCGTGCCTGGCGGAGATGCTCGCACGGCTGGAGGCGGGCGAACGGCGTGTCACGGGGCTCGATCTGGAGGTGTCCGGGACCTTCGAAACGCCACTTGTGGCGCGCGACAGTCCCTTCCACGCCTACATCACCATCGTGGAAGGCTGCGACAAGTCCTGCGCCTACTGCGTGGTGCCCTCGGCCCGCGGGCGCCAGCGCAGCCGTCCGAGTGCCAGCATCCTGGCGGAGGCACGGCGACTCGCCGCGCAAGGCTACACCGAAGTCCGGCTTCTGGGCCAGAATGTGAACTGCTACCGCGATCCGTCCCCGGCGGGCTGGGATTTCGTGACGCTGCTCAAGAACGTGGCCCAAATCCCGGGCCTGCGCCGCGTGCGCTTCATCACCTCCCACCCGCGGGACTTCGTGCGCGGGACCGTGGCGGCCATCGACGGCAACCCGGTGCTGGCCGACCACATTCACCTGCCGGTGCAGTCCGGGTCCACGCGGGTGCTGGCGCGCATGCAGCGCCTTTACACCCGCGAGGAGTACCTGGAGCGCATCCGCTGGATCCGCGGCGCGCGGCGGCAGATCGCCGTCTCGACCGACATCATCGTGGGTTTTCCCGGCGAGACCGAGGCGGACTTCCGAGAGACGCTTGCGCTGCTGGAGGAAGTGGAGTTCGATTCGATCTTCAGCTTCAAGTACTCTCCCCGGCCCGGCACGCCGGCCCTGGCCCTGGACGGGCAGGTTCCCGACGAAGAGCAGGGCCAGCGGCTGATCCTGCTGCAAGCCCGGCAGCGCGCCCTTCAGACGCTCCGCCACGCCGCACTGGTGGGCAGCGTCCACGAAGCGCTCGTTGAGGGGTACAATGAAGCCACCGGGCAGTGGATCGGCCGCACCTCGCAACACCGGGTCTTGAACTTCACCTCCTCAGGCGGCCCGCGCGATTCTCTGCTGGGCTGCTACGTCCGGGCGCGCGTCACCCGCGCCGGACCGAACTCGCTGGCCGGAGAGCGCCTGGAGAATTTGGTGTAATGAAGTCGAGGGAGTGGTTATGGAAATCGAGATGAAGATCCGCGGCCTGATGATGGACCCGGTCACCAACATGCCCATCGTCATCCTCAAGGACGTCAGCAGCAACACCATCCTGCCGATCTGGGTCGGAGTCTACGAAGCCAACGCCATCGCCCTGGAGATCGAAAAAGTCACCACGCCGCGGCCCATGACCCACGACCTCATCAAGGGCCTCCTGCGCGGCCTCAGCGCGGGCGTCCAGAAAGTGGTCGTCAACGACCTGCGGGACGACACCTTCTACGCCGTCATCTGGCTGGAGCGGGACGGCGAGATCATCTCCATCGACTCGCGCCCCAGCGATGCCCTGGCCGTGGCCCTGCGCCTGGATTGCCCCATCTACGTGGAGGACTCGGTCCTGAAGTCCTCCAAGGTCGCCGCCTCGGTCTCCGACAAAGTCACCAACGAAGAGCTGCGCCGCTGGCTGGAGAACCTGAGCGACGAAGACATGGGCCGCTACAAGATGTAGCCGGCCCGCCCTCCACCCCTCCACCCCCGCCGGTAACAAAAGCGGACGCCCGCCGTCTAAACAGGTATGAAGCGCAGCAAGCGATGGCAGTGGCGGAAATACGCCGGCATCTGTGTGCTGGGCTTCGTCAGCCTGGGCGGGATCAGCCTGAGCGCCCCGGGCCGGCACGTGCTGAACTCGGCCCGCAGCTTCCTGCACTACTACCACGTCCTCGAGCAGGCGGATGTGCCCACGGGCTTCTGGGAGCGAGTGCTGTTCAGCCTGGTCCTGGCTGGCGCCCACGCGCCAGGATCACCCGAGCCCAGCCCGACCGCTACGTCTTCTTCTTAGCCACGCCCTTCCTGGCCGGGGCCTTCTTGGGAGGCGGCGGGGGCGCCGGCCAGCCCGTGATGTCCTGCTTCTCGACCCCGAAGGTCACCATGAAGGGCTGCCTGGTGAAGCTCTGCGGCGCGCCGCGGAACTGAAGCAGCGTGCCGAGCGGCGCGGCTCCGGTCATAGGGGGGTCGAGCTGGATCGTCACGTCCGGAATCTTGGGATCCTGAAGGCCCAGAACCAGCGTCTTGGGGTTCTTGGCCGGCTCTTGGCTGATCAGAACGCCTTTGAAGGGCACCATCTCTTTCGGCGGCACCAGGGCATCCTTCATGCTGTCGGCAAAGTACTTCTCGCCGCCGTCACCCGTGAGGTTCTCCTTGATCGACACCCACAACGCCATGGCCGGATCGGCCTTGGTCAGGGCTTCGCGCTGCTCGACTTCGATCTCGCTGCTGCTCTTGATCTTGAAACCCGCCGGCGGGAACACATTCGTTGCGGCCAGTTCGTGCAGCCCTTTCAGCCCCGCCGCGTCTTCCCCGTGGTAGGACCGGTAGGCCTTGGCCAGGTAAGCCTCCACCTGCTGCCGCCCCGGCGGATTCAACGCGCCCGTGCCAGTATAGACGGCAGCCCGGGCGAAGTGGAACAGGGCGTCGCTCTGACGCTCCGCTTTCTTCTGGGCCAGGATCACCCTGCCCAACCAGAAGGAGATCTCGCCCTGCTCCGGATTCAGCTCCAGGCTCTTGAGAAAGGCCTTCTCGGCCGCCTCGAACGCGTTGCGCTGCCAGACCACCCAGCCCACGGTGCGGTGGGCCATGGCTTCGGTAGCCACCCGGCTCTTCTTCCAGTCGGCCTCGCTGACGTTGCCGGGCTTCTTCTCCGCGGCGAACTCGGCGTCCAGTGCTCCCAGCACGCCGTGGGCGGCCTTCTCACCGGCGCCCAGATCATCCGCGGATGGCTTTTGCAGCGTGGTGGTGAAGTAGGCCACCGTCGAGAGCACGCGCACGTCCTTGGGCGTGATTTCCAGAATGGCTCGGGCCGTGCTGAGCATGTCCGCGGTCCGGTTCAACTGCTGGTAGGTCCCCGCGTAGGCCTGGAGGCGCAGCAGCTTGACATCCGTGTTGGGATACTTCTCCTGCCACTGCTCCAGGAGCTTCAGCCGCGCCTCCGCACTGGCTTCCTTCGTAATGGCCATGTAGAGGTCGTACTCGGCACGATCCTTCCAGCTCTGCTGCTGCCCTTGGCCCCAGGCGACCCCCAAACCCAGGGCCAACGTGACGGCAACGGCTGCTATGGTCTTGGATGTTCGAAGCAGCACTGACGCCTCCTGATTCGCAGTTATGGTCTGTCCCTTCCGGCTCACTCGGCCACCCTCACGGACCACCATCGCAGCCCGGCGGTGGCTCCCTTTGGAACTAGCAATTGCGGAGTATATCCGAAGCGGTGTCCACCATGCAAGGGGCTAGCCAGGGCAATATCTCTCGCCTGCCTACGGGAGCCGGCTTCCGCCACCCCTGTTTAGACGCCAGCGGCCAGCCAGCGGGTTCCCGCCCCGGGGCCGGGCTGTGCTAGAATCCGCCTTTCTCATGCGCTACCTGGATCTGGCGGTGGTGGCGGCGTACCTGATCGGCATCACCTGGTTCGGGGCGCGCTTCCGCCACGGGCAGAGGACCCTGCGGGACTACTTCCTGGGCGGCCGCAAGGCGCCCTGGTGGGCCATCAGCCTCTCGATCGTGTCGGCGGAAACCAGCACGCTGACCATCATCGGGACGCCGACGCTGGCCTTCGCCGGCAACCTCGGCTTCCTGCAAGTGGTACTGGGCTACCTGCTGGCCCGGATCGTGATTTCGTTCCTGTTCCTGCCGCACTACTTCCGCGGGGAGATGTACACCGCTTACGAGCTCATGCAAAGGCGTTTCGGGCCCCGCATCCGGAAGCTGACGGCGGGGACCTTCCTGGCGATCCGGGCGCTGGCCGAAGGCGTGCGCGTGTTCGCCATCTCGATCGTGATCTCCATCGTGCTGGGCACGGGCGAGGTGGCCTCGATCATGGTCATCCTCTGCCTGACGCTGTTCTACACCTTCCAGGGCGGGATGACGGCGGTGATCTGGACCGACGTGGTCCAGATGTGCCTGTACGTGTTCGGGGCCCTGCTGAGCTTCTTCCAGATCCTCAAGCACATCCCCGGCGGCTGGCAGACCGTGCTGGCCACGGCCGTGCCGGCCGGCAAGTTCAGCGTGTTCGACTTCGGCTTCCAGCTCAGCCCGGAGTTCTTCTCCCGCACCTACACTTTTTGGGCGGGCCTGATCGGCGGCTGCTTCCTGACCACCGCCAGCCACGGCACCGAGCAGTTGATGGTGCAGCGGCTGCTGGCCGCGCGCACGCAGGGGGAGAGTCGCGCCGCGCTGCTGGCCAGTTGGGCGGTGATTTTCTTCCAGTTTGGACTCTTTCTGGTGGTCGGCGTCCTGCTGGCGGTGTTCTACGCCGGTCGCAACCTGCCGCCGCCCCAGCCGCTGGACCGCCTGTATCCCGGCTTCGTCTGGCAGTACCTCCCCGCGGGGCTGGCCGGGCTGGTAGTGGCCGCGATTCTGGCCGCCGCCATGTCCAACTTGAGCGCGGCTCTGAACTCGCTGGCCTCGACCACCATCATGGACTTCTTCAAGCCCCTGGCGGCCGGGCGGACGGCCGCGCTCACCGAGGCGGGCTGGCTCAAGCTGGCCCGCGTGGCCACGGTGGTGTGGGGCGTGGTGCTGTTCGTGGTCGGATCGCTGGCCCGGCGCTGGGGCCCGGTGCTGGAGGCCGGCCTGTCGATCGCTTCCATAGCCTACGGCGCGCTGCTAGGCGTTTTCCTGCTGGGAATCCTCACCCGGCGCGTCGGCGAAAACGCGGCCATGGCGGGCATGCTGGCAGGCTTCGCCACGATGATCTACGTGAAGTTCTTCACCCCCGTGGCCTGGACCTGGTACGTGCTGATCGGCACCAGCGTCACCTTCCTGACCGGGTGCGCGGGCTCGCTGGCGCAGAGGAAGGGGGGCCGTGCCGGAAGCTGACAGCAGGCCCGAACTGCGGCGCGACCTGGGGCCATGGGCGGCCGCGGCCATCGTGGTGGGTACGGTCATCGGCAGCGGGATTTTCCTGGTGCCCAGGGACATGGTGGAGGCCGTCGGAACGCCGGGCGCGGTCTTCCTGGTGTGGGTGGTGGGAGGGGCGCTGTCGCTGGCCGGGGCGCTGACCTACGCCGAGCTGTCGGCGGCTCTGCCGGAGGCCGGCGGCGAGTACGTCTACCTCCGCGCGGCCTACGGGCCGTTCTGGGGCTTCCTGTACGCCTGGACCCAGATGTGGGTGGGCAAGAGCGGCTCGGTGGCTACCCTGGCCACCGCGTTTTTTCTCTACATGGCGAATTTCCGGCCCGAACTCGAGCAGGTGGCCTTTCGAGTCCCTCTGCCCATCGGGCCGGGTGGCGGCCCCTTGGATGTGCGCTATGGCCAGTTTCTGTCCATGGGCGTCATTCTGCTGCTGGCCGGCATCAATTACTTCGGCGTGCGCTTCGGAGGACGCCTTCAGGTGGCGGTCACCCTGACCAAGGTGGCCCTCATTGCGGCCATCATCCTGCTGGGCTTCAGCTCCGGGCAGGGAGCGGTGAGCCATTATCACACGGCGACCCCGGCCCCGGGCGGCGGGGCGGGCTTCTTCCTGGCGCTGGTGGCGGCGCTGTGGGCCTACGACGGGTGGAACAACGTCAGCATGGTCTCCGCGGAGATCCGGCAGCCGCAAAAGAACCTGCCGCGGGCGCTGATTGCGGGCACGCTGGTAGTGGTGGCGATCTATCTGGCGACCAACGCGGCTTACTTCTACGTCCTGCCCGCCTCGGAAGTGGCAGCCAGCAACCGCGTGGCGGCCGACATGATGCGCCGGGCGCTGGGCGATTGGGGCGCGCACGCCGTCAGCGTGGCCGCCATGGTCTCGATTTTCGCGGCGTTGAACGGCTCGATCCTGTCGGGCGCACGGGTTCCCTACGCTATGGCGCGGGACGGGCTGTTTTTCCGCCCCGTGGGCCGGGTGCACCCCGTCTACCGCACCCCGGGGACCTCCATCCTGTGTTTGGGGGCTTGGTCGGCCCTGCTGGTGCTTAGCGGCCGCTATCGACAGCTCTACACTTACGTGATCTTTGCCAACTGGCTCTTCTACGGGATGACCACGGCCTCGGTGTTCGCGCTGCGACGCAAGCGGCCGCAGCTTGAGCGGCCGTATCGCACCCTGGGATACCCGGTACTTCCGGTACTATTCGTACTGGGGGCGGGAGCTATAGTCCTGGCCACACTCAGGGAATCCCCACGCGAATCGGTGCTGGGGCTGGGGCTGATTCTGGCGGGATTGCCCTTCTATTTTAAGGCCAAAAAGTCTCAATTGGCGGGCTGAGCCGGGCGGGGCGGGGCGGTGGCGGGCGAAAAGGCCCGGTGGAGCGCCACTGAGCGATTTTGTTCCGAATTCAGAACAGACCCCTTGAAAACGCTTGAAAACTGCGCTATAAGTGATCTTGTGCATCTCAGATCGCCGAGGGTCGATGTTCTGATTTCGGAACTGGGCCGCTCGACCCGGAATCTTACACTACTTGGAGCAGACTATGGACGTGACAAAAATCTTGGCTGAATTGCGCCTCGAGCGCGAACAGATCGAGGAAGCCATCATCAGCTTGGAGCGCTTAGCCCGTGGACGCGGCCGCCGCCGGGGCCGCCCCCCGGCCTGGCTGGTGGAAGCCCGAAAGCGCAGCCGCATCGTGCCCCCCAAGGGCCGGACCGCCGCCAACGCCAAGGCCGCCGCCTGAGGGGGCTCAGGGACGAACTCTGGTTCCACGAGACTAGGGGTACAGCAAGAACTCCTCGCGCACCTTCAGAAAACCGGCCAGGGCCTCCTGGTGGGCCTGGTGGAGGTTCCTGGCGTCCTCCCCTTTGGCCAGAGACTCGATGGCCCGGCGGCTGCCGATCAGCCTGCTATTGACTTCCAGCGCGACCTTGTCCGGGTAGAGTTGGGCCAAGGCGGCCGCGAGCTCCAGCCCCAGGCGGCTGCTCGAGAACGCCTCGCGGTCGGTGATGAGGAAGCGGACCCCCTCCACCCACTGTCCCGCGAAGTTGGAGGCCGTTGGCCGGAAGCGCGTCGGATAGAACCGGACGCCAGGGATCTGCCGCGAGGCCAAATGGGCCGCCAGTCGCCGGCCGTCGATCCAATCCGCGCCTATCTGCTCGAAGGGGGCGTCGGTACCCCGCCCCACCGAGTAGTTCTGGCAGTACTCCAACAGGGCCACGCCCGGGTAGAGCAGCGCCGCGTTTAGGCCGCGCATATTGGGGGAGGGGTCGGCCCAGTACAAGCCGGTCGAGTCGAACCAGTCCCCGCGCTGCCAGTTCTCGGCCGCAATGACGTGCAGCTCGACGCGCAGCCGGTTCTCGGCGTTGAACAACAGCGCCAGCTCGCCGATGGTCATTCCGTGCCGCAGCGGCAGGGGCTGGTAGCCGACGAACGACCGCAGCTCGAGGTCCAGCATGGGGCCTTCCACCTTCACCCCGGTGATCGGATTGGGCCGGTCCAGGACGTAGAAAGCCAGCCGCCGGCGGCCCGCCTCCTCCATGGCGTAGGCCATGGTGGTGGCGTAGGTGTAAAAGCGGGCTCCGATGTCCTGAATATCGAAGACCAGAGCGTCGATATCGCGCAGCATCTCGTCGGTGGGCCGGCGGTTCTCGCCGAAGTACAGGCTCCAGACGGGAATCCCGGTGGCGGGGTCAGTGGCGTGGGGGACGTACTCGCCCTCCGGGCCGCTGCCAGAGATGCCGTGCTCGGGCGCAAACAGCGCCTTGACCTGGACGCCCGCGGCAAGCATCACATCCAGGTTGCGCTTGCCGTCGCGGTCCAGGCCGGTGTGATTGGTGATCAGGCCGATGCGCCGGCCACGCAGGGGGGCGAACTGCTGCCTGGCGAGCACGTCGAGCCCGGTGAGCACCTGTACGTTGCGCGCGACCACGCGGCGGACGCCCGCGCCGGTGAGCGTCTCGTTGTAGCCGGTGAGGTTCAGCCCGAAAGGCTCGACGCCCAGGGCCGCAGCCACGGCGGTGGCCACGCGGCTGCGCAGCGAGGTGATGGCCGGACGGCGCCGCGGGTGCACCGAGTTGGCCAGCAGGATGACGTAGGTCTCGGTGCGCGGGTCGATCCACAGCGACGTGCCGGTGAAGCCGGTGTGGCCGTAAGAGCCCAGGGGGAACAGCTCGCCGCGGTTGCCCGAGTACGGAGAATCGATGTCCCAGCCCAGGCCTCGCAGGATGGGCTGATCGGGCGGCGATTGCGGCGTGGTGAACTTGGCCACGGTCAGGGCGCTGAACACCCGCACCCGCCCGCGGCGGCCCAGGCCCAGCATCATCTCGGCGAACCGCGCCAGGTCGTCCGCGGTGGTGAACAGGCCGGCGTGCCCGGCCACGCCGCCCATGTAGCGCGAGATCTCGTCGTGCACCACGCCGCGCAGCACTTGATCGTCCACCCTCTCGGTAGGCGCGATGCGCGGGCGCAGGGAGCGCGGGGGCTGGAACATGGTATCGCGCATCTCCAGCGGCGCGAAGACCTTCTCACGGACGTACGCCGGCAGGCTCTGGCCACTGCGGCGGCGGACTACCTCGCCCAGCAGGATGAAGTTGGTGTCGCTGTACATGAACCGCGCGCCCGGCGCGGCCACAGGCTGGTCGGCCAGGGCCAGCCGGATGCCGGTCTCGTAGCCGCTCCACGGCGGCTCGATATCCAGACGCGGGCGGAGACCGGAGAAGTGCGTCAGCAGGTTGCGCACGGTGATGTCGCTTGAGCCGCCCTGAAATTCGGGCAGGTACGCGGTCACTGGGTCGTTGAGGCGCAGCTTGCCCTCCTCGAACAGCTTCATAATGGCCGAGGTCGTGGCGACCACCTTGGTCAGCGAAGCCGCGTCGAAGACCGTGTTGATGGTCATGGGCTCGCGGCGGGGCGTCAGCGCCCGCCAGCCGTAAGCCTTGCGGTGCACGATCCGGCCCTGGTGACCTACCAGCAGGACGGCTCCGGGAAGCTGATCCTTCTGGGTGGCCTCGCGGATCGCCGCGTCCAGAACCGCCGCACCGGCAAAAACCTCGCGTGCGGACGCTGGTGGCTTGGCAGCGGGGGCCGCCGCCACCCATGGGAGGGCAGCCAGCAGGATCACGGCAGCCAAGAACATTCTCGAGCAGTTTCGTTTCATCGCCATCGGGGACTGTCACTCCCATGTTGTCATAATGGGAGCAGCATGGCTGAACGGCTGCCGCGGCTCAGAGTGAATCTGGACTTCATGCCCTCGCCGGTGGAGGGGCGTCCCGGGCTGCTGATCCGCGACCCGTTTCACTACTCCAGCACCACGCTGGTGATCCCGCCGGCGCTGGTGGAATGCCTCCCCTGGTTCGACGGCGAACACACGGACCTGGACCTGCGCGAGCACCTGGTGCGGCTGACCGGGGACCTGCGCGTGGGGGATCTCCAGGAGCACCTGCGGCGCAGCCTGAGCGAGGCCGGCTTCCTGGAGGACGAGGTCTTCGGGGCGCTCCGCGACCAGCGGCACCGCGAGTTCGCCGCGGCGCCCTGCCGCCAGGCGGCGCACGCCGGTTCGGCCTACCCCGCCGATCCGGAGGCGCTGCGCGCGGCGCTGGCGGGGTGGCTGGACGGTGCCGTGCGGCCGGCCGGCGGCGGTCTGGTGGGGGTCGCTGCGCCGCACGTCAGCTTCGAGGGCGGCCACGTCTGCTACGCCGCCGCCTACCGGGCGCTGGGCCCAGAGTACCGCGACCGGGTCTTCATCATCCTGGGCACCTCTCACTTCGGGGAGCCGGAGCGCTTCGGGCTCACCTTGAAGAATTTCACCACGCCCCTGGGCGAGGCCGAGACCGAGCGTTCCATCACGGAGTGGCTGGCCGAGCAGGCCGGACCCGCGGTCAAGCTCGAGGACTACTGCCACGCCGTCGAGCACTCCATCGAGTTTCAGATCGTTTGTCTCCAGCACTTGTACGGCGCGAGGGTCCGCGTGGTTCCTGTTCTGTGCGGAGCGTTCGTCCGCAGCATCACTCAGGGGGGTCGCCCGGAGGACGACCCCAGCCTGAGCCAGTTCCTGGCGGCACTGGCGGAGTTGGCCGCGGGCACTGACGACCGGCTGTTCTGGGTGCTGGGCGTGGACCTGGCCCACATGGGCCGGCGTTACGGCGATCCCTTCCCCGCCCGCGCCGGCGAGGGCGAGATGCGGGCCGTCGAGCAAATGGACCGCCGGCGCCTCGAGCGCATCCTCGCGGCCGACGCCGGGGGCTTCTGGGAAGCCATCCAGGAGGACCGCGACCCGCTGAAGTGGTGCGGCGCCTCGGCGCTCTACGCCTTCCTGAAAGCCCTCCCGCAGGCCCGCGCCCGCCTGCTGGGTTACGAGCAGTGGAACATCGACGAGGCCAGCGTGGTCAGCTTCGGCGCGCTGGCATTCACCGTGTAGCCGCCAACCCGTGGCGCGAGCAATCCCCCTGCGACGCGTGGCTACGTGTACTTCTTCCGCCACTCGGCCAGCTCCTGCGCCAGCCGGTCGCGCACGGGCCGTGCAAAGCCTACCAGCTTACAGAGGTGCCCGATCACGTTCGGTGCAGGAAACGGATGTAGCCGGGCTTGGACCACTCCGCGTAGCCCTCCGCCACCAGCAGGGCAGCGATGGCGTATGTCGGATTCATCTTTGTCTCCAACTTCTCTTGCACCCAGTGGCCCAGGCTGCCGGGTGTTGGCCCGGAAAAGACGCTGCCGACAGGAACAGTCTGTCCCCGGAAGTGATGCAGCAGGTCGGCGAAGAAGTCCCGCGTGAGCCGCAACGGGTATCGCATTTGGCCCATCCAGATGGCGGCACCATCCTTCACGCTGCCGACAACCCAAACAGTCCGGCCCCTGCGAGTGGGGATGGGACGGCGGGTCTGCGCCGAGCTCGGCGGCTGGCCAGTGGGCAGTGCCTGTTGCTCATCGGCCGGTCCCGCGGTCGTTGCCCCCCCTTGCCTCACCTTCCCGGTAGCCGTATCCAGTACACAACGCTGCACATATTCCTCCAAGTCCCTTTCATCAATCCGCAAGTGGCCGGTGATGCTGTAGGCACGGACCTCGCCGTCGTCCACCAGACGCGCCAGCAGCACTGGTTCGAGCCTAAGGGCCTCGGCAGCCTCTTCGACGGTGAGCAGCTTCTGCATTCTGACTCCTTTGTGCTCTACTGTAAACTCACTGGAACACATACAGTATCCCACACATAATCCACGTTGTCAAGCCCCCGTTGGGCTGGGCTTCTCGAGCTGGGGCAGGACCCGGGGTGGCTCCCTGTGCGCTATCGGCCCAGAAAGCGGAGTACACTCAGTTCCAGTGCCCAGTCCCCATGTGGCTCAGCATCGTAGGCAACATTCAACGGGTTGAGACCATCGCGACCGGCCGCGGGGTCCGCGAGGCGCCACGCTTGCGCAGATTCTACGGTCCCGGCCGGTGGCGGAAGCTGAAGGGCCTGGCCAGGGTAGTGCTGGCTGATGGTACGATACGAGAAGCCGAGGTGCATTGGTATGAGGCAACCGGCATCGGGAAGAAGGAATTCAAGATCAAGCGCTTCCTTGACTGAGCGGTCCGTGAAGAGCGTGGCGGCGCAAGCCGATTTCGTCGTCTGCATCGACAACGGCGACTACCCCGTCTCCCTGGAGCGCCACAAGATCTATCGGGTGATGCCCGACGCTTCAGCCCGCTCGCACGGTCAAGTCAGAGTCGTGGACGAGTCCGGAGAAGACTACCTCTACCCCGAGCAGTACTTCGCGCCGATCAAGCTCCCGGTGGCCATAGAGCGGGCCCTGCTGCGGGCTTGAGAAGCCCCGCCCAAGGGGCGCCCGGCCTAAGAGGCCGCCCCACACCCTGTCATGTGTACTTCTTCCGCCACTCGGCCAGCTCTTGCGCCAGCCGGTCGCGCACGGTGGTGAACGCTGGGGTTGTCGTGGCGGAATCCGCACCTCCGCCACCTTCGGTCGCCCGCCGCACCGGCTCGCGCCCCAGATCCACTACCCAGATGTGATCACCCGGCTTCGAGTTGACCGCTGACCGGCAGCACGCCGGGCTTACGGGGCGGCCCTCCAGCTTGGCCCGCTCCAAGATCACGGGATCCGCGGCGGACGCCAGTTGTAGCTCTTCTGCATGCACTGCATCGACGCCATGAAACCGCAGAATCTTGGCTGCACCAAGTGGCAGCCCCTCATCCAGCAGCAACTTGTACGCGGGTTTCACTACGAAGCCAGATCCAGGATTTCGATGTGATCGTCCAAGTTCGCCGCTGCGAAGGCGAGCGCCTGTCTCAAATCCTCGTCCTCGAGCGAAGGATAGTCTCTGAACAGCTGGCTCCGGTCCGGGTACGTGGCCATGATTTCGAGGACCCGTCTCACCGTAAGTCGCAACCCGCGGATGCAGGGCTGCCCACCCATTTTGTCCGGCTCGATGGTGATGCGGTCGAATGGGACTCTCAGCGTCATGCCTCTATTCTCTCACTGGACGGGTCTGATGAGACGCCAGAAGCCGCTACGCGTACTTCCGGCGCCACTCGGCCAGCTCCTGCGCCAGCCGGTCGCGCACGGTGATGAACCCGGGGTTGTCGTACTGATTGACCTTCTCGCGTGGGTCCGTGCGGAGGTCGTACAGTTCGTTCGGGCCCCGGCCATCGTTGCGCAGCACCAGCTTGTAGCGGGCGTCGCGGGCCATGTAGGTGTTCCGGAACTCGCCGAAGACCAGGTTGCGCCACGGCTCCTTCTTGGGCAGCGGCCGCCCTTGGGCCAGCGCCAGGTAGCTGCGCCCGCACAGGTTGCGCCCGGCCGGCGGCGGCAGGCCCGCGGCCTCGCAGAGCGTCGGCACCAGGTCATAGAAGCTGACCAGCTCGGGCCGCACGCCCTCCACCGGCACCTTGCCCCGCCAGTTCCAGATCATGGGCACCTGCATGACCTCCTCGTACATGTTGATCGGGTCGGAAGCCAGCCCCTTGCTCCACAGCCCGTGGCGGCCCAGCAGGAAGCCGTTGTCGCCGGTGAAGACGACCAGCGTGTCGTCCAGCATCCCGCGCTCCTGGAGCTTTCGCCGCAGGATCGGGATCTGATCGTCGAGCGCGGTGGTCGCGGCGGCGCACTTGCGCAGGTTGCCGACCGTGTCTTCGAGCAGTTCCTTTTCGCGCAGCGCGTTCTTGGCGGCCGGTTCCCAGCCAACCGTA
>CAZIRH010000002.1:0-35149 GCA_964541065.1 uncultured Solibacteraceae bacterium | reverse complement strand
GGAACTTGGACCGATGTGAACGCAAACTCTAGCATCATGGAGAAGAATGTCGGGCGCGTGGTCACGCAGGGGACCGGCATCCTCATCGCCAGCGGATACGTCGCGGCGGCGAACAATAACATCGCCATCGACCAGAAGCCGGTGCTGACCCTTGGCACCACGCTGGCGGGAGTGACCGACGTTCTCAGCCTACAGGTGGTGAACCTCGGGAACGGAAACGAGGACTACTTGGGTTCGCTAACATGGAGAGAGGTATTCTAATGCCCGACGTATTCATTCCCATAACCAATCCAGCCGTCCGAAAGGAAGTCCGGTGCATGGCTGCCGTGAGCAGCAACGACCTAGACGCCTCCACTGACAACCCGCTGGGCAAGTATGGGCTTTCCCTACATGTCGTGGCTGAACCGCAGGACGCGGACGGCAATATCGCTGGCCTGCGCGAAGGGCTGCCGGTGGTGCAGGTTCCGCTGGCGGATGCGCTGGCGCGGCAGTTCACCGCAGGCGGCATCACCGCTAGCGGGGCGCAGATCATGGCCCTGTTCAACGAGGTGGTGGACCACTACAAGGGCGCATCATGATCGACCTTATTCCCATCCTGCGCGACTTCGGGTTTCCCATCGCCCTATGCTGCCTCCTGCTGTTGGCCATACGGCACATGGCGGCGCAACTGGTGAAGGCGTACACGGACCGCATCAGCACGCTGGAGGCCATCGTGGTAGCGCAGGGCAAGCGCATCGAGGATCTGGAAGCGGATCGCCTGCGCCGGTCGGACGAGTACGCCCACTCCATCAAGGACGCGGCCATGCGGTTCGGTGAGCAGGCGCGGGAGTTCACCCGCACCATCCGCGAGATTATGCCCATCCTCAAGCAACTGGTGGAAGCCATCGGCGGCAGGCCGTGCATGGTGGACCGGGACTATCGACCGCACCAGACGCCTCGCCCGCCCAGCGTCCATGATTTGCCAGCCGACCCGCCCACCGATCGGAGCATGCGCCATGGATAGGATGATCCCACAATGTACCCGCTGGCACACCATGGCGGTGATGGCTGCCCTATTCGCCCTGGCGTTGCTCCTGGCGGCATGCGGTGAGCGGGACGCCGCCACACCTGGACGGGACGATGAAGTGCACGATGCGGCCACGGCTGCGGCCATCGCGGCAGCAGAGGCGCGGGCCAGGATGGCGGAAGGCAAGATGACCAAGGCGGATGTTGCCGCTGCCCAGGCGCGGGCTGATGCGCTGGCCCAGGCGGCGGAAGCGGAGGACTCCAGGCAGGCCAAGCTGCGGGCCGAGGACGAGGCCAGGGCGCAGCGCGAGCGTGTTGCCGCCATCGCGGATGACCGGGCACGCCTGGGCTGGTGGGCCACCGCCGCCGGCATGGCCATGCTGATCCTGGCCGCAGGCGCATCCGCCTTGGGCTGGTGGTACGGCATGGGCAAGCTGTCGCAGGGCATCGGCGCGGCCCTCGCCGCCAGCGGCGGTGCTGCCCTGACCATGGGCCTATCCTGGGGCTGGCTGCCGATCCTGGCTGCGGTGGTGATCCTAGGCGGTGCGCTGGTCCTGCTGCTGCGCCGGGCAAGCCGCGCCATCAGCGACCACGCCGAGCGCATGCAGAAGGCACCGCCGGACCAGCCAGAGGTGGTGAACACGCACAAGGCCATCAGCGCGGCAGAGCAGGCGCGAAACGGCGTGTGGGTGGCAGTCCAGCGCCTTCGTGGTAAGACGGCAGACACCGGCAAGCTGCGCTCACTCCTGGGAGGCTGACCATGTTCAACAACTTCGGGGCGGTGACCGCCGACATCCTATCGAAGTTCGCCATGGGCGGTTATACTCCAGTGGATGCCGACTTCGGCGGCACGGCAGCCTTGCAGGAGGCCCTGGACGATGCCGTGCGCGGGGTCGTGCAGGCTCTCCCGGCGCTGCTGCGGGACAACATCCAGCGGCCCGAGTTGATGCTGTGCGAGAACCGCGCCGCAGCCGGCCAGACAACCGCCACGCTCAAGCTGTCTCCAGCCGTGGCCGGCAAGACCCATGTGTGGGCCGGGATGCCGCAGAGCTTCGTCAGCCGGCCCATCCTGGTGACGAACCCGTGGCAACGCGGCACCATGCTGGTTGGCGTCCAGACCGGCGGGCTCTACCTGCCGACCCCTCCCGGCTCGACCACCGAGCTTGCCGAGGATCAGTTCACGGTGACCGGGCAGAACATCGTGCTGGTGAGCGGCCTCCAGCGGAACAGCCTCGTGTACGCCACCTACGAGGTGGATGTGGAGAACGCCGCCTTTGCCATGCCGTCGCTGGCCGACCTCGCCGTGCATGGCGCGGCCTCCATGCTGGGATCGAAACTCTACCCCCAGGCGAGCGCCGAGTGGGCCTATGTGAGCCGGCTGTCATCCGCCTGGGCCGAGGGTCTGGCCGGGCTCGCCAGCGGCGAGTGGGTGCCCGCCGAGCTTCGCGTCATCCAGTGGTGGAAGGCCCCTGAGCCGGACGGCGCGGAGGGTCGCGTGTCCACGGTGCGGCGCTACCGGGCATGAACGCGGACGCCGCCCGCCGCCTGGAGGCGAGCGCAGCCGTGGTCGGGTCTGCGGCCAGGGCCGATGCGCTCACCCTGCTGACCGGCTCCGTTCTGGAGTCTGCCATCAAGGCCGTTCGCGGCGTGGCCGAGGACACCGGCAAGGGCGCGGTGGGCGAGGTGACGAGCGACATCCTGGCCGTGCGCGGCATCCTGTCCGGCACGTTCGCCTCCACCGAGGTGATGCTGCGTCGGCTGATCTACCAGCGCATGACCCAGGCTATCAATGCCGGGTTCGTGGCCGAGGTGCAGGCGCAGAACGAGGCGCTGCCAGAGGCGCTGCGGATCACCGCCGAGGACCAGCGCGGGCTCCTGGCCAACTACCCCGTGGTGGGCAACACCAGCGTCGAGACAGCCGACCACAACGCCCGTAGCTGGCGCTTCGCAGCGGATGGCATCGTGGGCAAGGCCGTGGCGTTTGGTGACCCTGGCTCAACGCCAGCCCTGCTGCTGGAGCAGGCCAGGACCACCAGTGGCGTGGTTGGGCGTGCGGTCGAGGAGGCGTTCGTGGCAGGCCAGGGCGCGGCTCGCAAGGCCATAGGCGTGGCGCTGGAGCGGGCGCTTGGCTGATCCACCGCCGCTCGACGTCGCCATCACCGCCGGGGATGTGAAAGCGCACCTCACCGCCGAGGAGAGCGGCGTGCTGGGGACCGGCGTGCTGGACTCCACGAGCGTGTGGTACGAGTTCCTGACGCAGAACGATGACCGGGTGCGCCCGACCCACCGGGCCCTCCACGGCACCGTCTGGCGCGTTGGCGACCCAGCCGGCCCCGTCCCTCCGCTGGACTACGGCTGCCGGTGCTTCATCCGCTATGTGGCCAAGCCTGGCAGCAAGGCGGCAGCTATCCTGCCGGCGGCGACCAAGGAGCCGACCACCAAGGAGGCCGTCTGGAAGCGGTACACCGACCGCGCCATTGGCAACACCGACTGGGTTGTGAAGAAGGCCGCGAGCGCACCGGAGGAGGACCGCCTTGAGGTGATGGCCAAGACCATCATGGACATGCGCCCCAGCTACTCGCTGGCAGAGGCCCGCGATCTTGCGAAGATGCTGGACGCCATCACGCGGCCCAACAAGCCGGTGTTGCTGGCCACGCCGAAGGCAGCAGCGGCAGCACAGGCAGCGGCAGCGGCAGACGCAGCCGAGGCCAAGCCGCCGGGCAAGTCCTACGAGCCGAAGATCAAGGACGCG
Organism: uncultured Solibacteraceae bacterium; assembly: GCA_964541065.1. Classification (GTDB taxonomy): domain Bacteria; phylum Acidobacteriota; class Terriglobia; order Bryobacterales; family Bryobacteraceae; genus VFZS01. The sequence continues at coordinate 31,392 of CAZIRH010000002.1, read as the reverse complement.
AAGCTGTCGCCGCCGCTGCCGACCGCCGTGGATGCGGCCACCGTCCAGGCTCAGGTGAAAACGGTTGCGGACTTGCGCTCCGTGGTCCCATCCATGGACCTGTTCGCGAACATGTACGAGAAGGGGGAGAGGTCGAACCGGCGGCGGCTGAACACCCTGTCGGAGGAGCTTCGCGGCAAGCTGGCACCGGAGCAGCGGAAGGGCATCAACAAGTTCAGCGACGGCTGGGACCGCTACATCCGCATGGTGGATCGCGGCGCAAGCGATGCCGACCTCGTGGCCGACCTCAAGGCCGGCGCGAAGATGCACAAGGGTCCGCTGGACGATGTGCCGGAAGCCATGCGCGATGCCGAGGCCCCACGCCTTGCGGCAGAAGCGCGGAAATACCACGGCGACACCATGGCGGCGCTCGCAGCGCAGGAGAAGGTGCCACGCTGGTCGATGGTCTATCGCGGCATGGCCGAGCTATCCGACGAGCAGATAACCAGCATTTTGACGGCCAAGACCATGAGCTTTGGCGCGGTGTCCTCCACCAGCGTGAAGCAGAGCGTGGCGCTGAACTTCGCCAAGAAGGTGCGCGGGAAGCATGCCGTCGTGTTCCACATGAAGAACACGCTGGGCCTGCCCATGCGGAACATGAGCGACTACACCAACGAGGAGGAGGTGCTGGTGGCGAAGGAGCAGAAGTGGCGCGTGACCCGCATCGCCAAGGAGCGCGATGTCCGCAGCGATTGGAATGAGCAGGCCAACAAGTTCCTGCCGCAGGATATGTCGCAAGCCTACGGCGAGCGTTGGATCGTGGAAATGGAACCGGAGTAGCTACGGCAGAATCGCGTGCTTCGTTCCGTCCGGCTGGGTCAGCACCACCACCTCGCCAATGGGCTGGCTGGCCAGTTCGTCGCGCTCTGCCTTGGTCGGCTTCCACTCGCCGGTTTGCTCATCCTGCGGTTCGTCGGGGTCGGCGCTCATGCCCGTAGCCTATCCGGCGTCCTGCGGTAGGCTAGGGCCATGGACCTCTCCGGTCTGGACCGCATCAAGTCCACCAAGACGGCGCTGCGTAACGCCGTCATCGCCGCGTGCGAGGAGTACGCCAACGGCGGGTTTCGCGCCGAACCCATCGTGTACGGCCACTTCACCGCCGGCAACCAGGGCCGCTACAGTTGGCCACCCCTGAGCCCAGGCTATGCCGCCTGGAAGGCCGGCGGGACCATGAAGGTGGCCGGCGGCGTCGGCTTCCTGAACAAGGCCGGGCGGAAGGCCCTGGCGGCGTTCAAGGCGAAGATCGACACCCGGCGGGACATGGACCCCAAGGTGCAGAAGAAGATCAACGCAGAGGTGAACGCCAAGGTGCAGAAGGAGGCCATGAAGCTGCGCGGCTTCCGGCGCGGCTCCAAGAAGGACGGCGGGCAGAAGGGCGGTCTGCCCATGCTGGTGCTGACCGGCAAGCTGCGCGACAACATCACGGCTGGCCGGGCGGTGATCCGGCAGGTGGGACCAGAGAGCTTCACGATCACCTGGGCCAATATCCCCAAGTACGCCATCTACCACCACACCGGGGACGGCGTTCCGAAGCGGTCGCCCATCGCCCCGAACGAGGCCGACCGGAAGGCGTTTCTGGACGCGGCAACACGGCACCTACGGGCTGCCATGGGTATGCTGGGGACGGTGCCGGCTGGTGGCCCACCTGGGCGCGTACCTCGCGGGGCGTGACTTCCATAGGGGGCCGGGACCGATAGCCTGTGGCATCCACCCCCACCCAGGGAGCCGCCCATGGCCTGCGTAGTCCACCTTCTCTCCAGCGCCACGCACGGCGTGACCGCCATCCCCGATGTGCAGTCGGCGTCCATTGACGAGGGCGGCAGCGCCCAGGAGTTCATCACCGCCGATGACCCCGATGTGCAGCTTGTGGCGGTGGACCGCATCGCGGCCACGGTCACGGTGACCTCGCTGGGCTACCACGCCGCGCCGGCCATCGGTGATGTCGCCGCCTCGCCCGGCCTGACCCTGGTGTTGAAGCCTCGCGCCGAGGGCAAGGGCGTCACCGCCAGCCCGGTCAACATCGTGTTCGCCAAGGCGGTCTGCACCGGCAAGGGCAGCGGCCCGAGCATCGAAGGCAGCCCGAGCTACACGATCACCTTCCGCTGCTACGCCGCCCCGGCCTGACCATGATCGACCCGGCAACCAGACTCCGCAGCGGGGTTGACGCCCGGCGCTGCGTCGAGGTGGCGACCAAGGCCGGCGCTCAACTCCTCATCCAGCCGGTGCTGGTGAAGGTGCGCGATGTCCTGGCCGGCACGCTGCCATCGTGGCACCTGCTGGTGCTGGAGCTTCGTAACGAGTGGGCGCGGGCCGATCTGATGAACAAGGCTCCGAGCCTGGACGGTGTGGTGATCGCCCAGGTGTGCAGCGGCGCGGTATCTGCGAGCTACGATGCCGACCGGGAAACCTTCAACGAGTGGTTCACCGAGGATGACCACGATGCCGTGCTGCGCGTCTGCTCTGCCGCCTGCGGTCGCCCGAACGGGCAGGTGGGGCTGGCCGATGTGCGGCGGCGCTGTCTGGCCGTGGCGATGCTGGGCATGGCCGACATCCCGCTGACCGCCATCGAAGTGGCCATGGTAGCGGATTTTGCCGTCAACAGCGGGCGTGCGCCCCAGGGAGCGTGACCCATGAGCGGTCTGGAAGTACCAGTCAGCGCACCTGGGCTGAATCAGACCACCCAGGGATTCAACGCCCTGGACAAGGCCGCGATGGGTGCGGCCAAGGGCATGACCACGGCAGCGACCGCCGCCGAGCAGAAGGCGCGTGCGCTCAAGGTCGTGGCCGACCGGGTGAAGGCGTACCGCGAGGCGCAGGACAAGGCCAACACCAGCGTGGCGAAGGCGTCCGCGAACACCGATGTGCTGCTCCAGCGCATGCGGTCTGGCGAGGTCGTGCGGAACATGGCCAGCACCATGACCCTGCTGGCTGTGACCGGCGGCGATGCCACCGACAAGATCGCGGGTGTGGCCGGCGCTCTGGCGGCGGTCCCAGGCCCGGTTGGCATGGCAGCATCGGCGGTGGCTGCCGCAGCCGTGGCGATCGGGTTGCTTTCCAAGGAGGCAAAACGAGCTGCTGATGCGGTGGCAAACACCAAGAAGGAGTTGGACGCACTGGGCAATGCGCGGATTGAAGGGCTACAACAGCTTGCCAGCAAGATCACCGCCGCTGCCCTGAGCCTTGGTCCGAACCTGCGGAAGTCCATCGCGGCTGGCGCAGACACGAGCCTGGGCGCTGCGCTGCGCCCCGGCGATGCGAAGGGTGCGCTGGAGGTGTCCACCGCCATCGCCAACGAGAACCTGAGCGGCGCGGCCACCGGGCAGCTTATGGAGGTGCTGGAGCAGATGCGCTCCATGGGCGAGGACATCACCGCCAGCGTGGTGAAGCGTGCGGCCCAGGAAGTGCGCTACAACGCGGAGGCCATGGCCCCGATCAGCAGCGAGGAAGCGGAGCGGCTGGCCCGTTCCCGTGAGGAGTCTGGCATGCGCGGCGGCGGCATGTTTGCCGGCGGCATCAACTTCGCCCCCCGCGAGCGCGTGGACCTGCGCGGCACGGTGCTGGACACCATGGGCCGCGACTCCTCCAATAACAGCCAGATGAACGACGCCTACTCGCGGTCGCGTTCTGGCCTGGGGCGCGGCTGGGACGCTGCGCTGCGGGCGGCAGAAGCGCCGGCCATTGCCGAGTCCAATGCCGCCTACCGCACGGCGGTGAGCGGATCGGCGGACACGCGCACCATGGAAGGCGAAGCTCTCAAGGTGTCCACGGACAAGAACACCACCGCCACCAAGGATCTGACAAAGGGCATCGTGAAGCTGGAGGAAACCATCAAGACCACCCAGGCGCGGCTCCAGGGCGAGAAGGCGGAAGCCTACACCGGCTGGCGCTCCTGGTTCAACGGTCGGCAGGAGTCCTACGAGCCGTGAGCGAAATCATCGGCATCTGGACTGTGGACGCAGCCGAAGGCATCCTCAAGCCGGCGCTTGGCGTGGTGAAGGTCAGCGTGGACCCTGCCCCGCCGGTTTACGACACGAGCTTGTCCGTGGGTCAGGTGTCGGTGATCCGCACCGTGCGAAGCTGCGCCACCGTGGCCCTGGCGCTCACCGAGGCGCTGGCCTATCGGTCGGCGTTTGGTTCCGCCGTGGTGTTCAAGGGCGTGGCCTGCTTCGTGGCCGATGTGCGACCGGACCACCATGCTGCCAAGACGGGGAACAGCGGCGCGGGCGTAGCCGAGTGCGAGTGGCACTTGGTCGCCCCAAACACCTGGGTGCCATAACATGAGTGTGACCATCGGCGGGCTGGTGTTCAACGGCGCGACTGGGACGCCCTATCCGGTCATTCCCGAGGCGGCGCTAGAGGCATGGACAACCGCAGCGGAGGCGTATCGCTTCAGGGGCAGCCCGCGCAAGGACGGCGGCGAAATCACCGCATGGCTGGACTGCACCCACGTGAACGCCCAGCGGCGTCTGGCCGAGGCCGGCGGGCTCATCGGCTACCTCGTGGCTGTGCAGTACCCCCACGGGACGATCAGCTACATGCCCGTGGCCACGGTCAGCGGCGAGTGGCAGGCCATGGCCGGGACCACGAATGGCGGCGTGCTGGTGGTGCGCTTCACGTTCGACTACGACATCCAGAAGTACGGCGGCGAGGTGGAGCGGTCGCTGGTGTGGTGCGAGACTTCAAGCTCGCTCGCGGGCCCATGGACGAAGCAGGCCACCTGGGCGTGTTTCGGCCAGCAGGACGGGCTGGGCACCTACCTGGGCGACTCCGAGGCCACGGCTGTCGGCGTGCTGCCCGATCTGTCCCTTATCGGCAAGTACGTGCGGCTGGTGCGGAAGGCCGGCTATCCAACCACCAAGACCGTGGAGTGGGTGGGCTGCATCACCACGGCTGCGGCGAGCGGGCGGCGCGACCCGGTGAGCGGCGTCGGCTGGGGCTCGCGCACCGTCTACCAGTTCGCCGGCATCGGCGCTGTGCTGGACCGGCTGGTGCCAGTCAACTGGCGCGGTACGGACGAGGGCGCTAACGGCGGCATCGGTGGACCACCGGGCACGGCTACGGTTCAGGCGGTGATGGGGCACCGCGACTTCAATGTGGACTTCGCGCCGGACAAGGGCGGCAGTCTGGTGCAGGTTGACGCGGCCACGACCGTTGGCGGCAGCCCGATGCCAACCGTGTACCTGCACGCCAGCGGCGCTCCAGTCACCGCAACCCTGTGGACCGCCGAGGAGTCCCTGCGGACCTTCCTCGCCATCACCCGGCTGAACCACACCAGCATCCCCGTGGTGGTGAGCAACGCCGCCCTGCTGGACTACAGCGACACCTGGAAGGTGGCCGGGCTGTCGGTGCTGCGGTTCATCGCCCAGGTAGTGTCCCCCACCTACGGGCGCACCTTCCGTCTGGATGTGGTGACCGGCGAGGCTGGCGTGGACGGCAGCGGCTACGTCACCGTGGTGCCCATCGACCTGGACGCAGCCGGCAGCGAGGCGGACATCAGCACCGACGCCAGCAAGGAGTGGTCGGCCACCATCAGCGGTGAGGCCACGCTGGATACATGGTGGTTCGACATGGGCAACCGCGAGTTCGTCGCCACCGTGGAGTTTGACGATGCGATAGGGCTTCCTGGCTATAAGGGCTGGTTGGCTGCCGACGAGACATCGTGGAACGGCCTGACCGGCGAGGCCCTGAACAACAACATGCTATCGGCGGTGTGGCGGCGCTTCGTGCTGCGCCGGCTGTGGAACGGAACGGCCCTTGGCGATTCCATCCCAACCAAGCGGCAGGTGATCGCAGGCGAGGAAACCGGCGTCCTGACCATCACCGCCGACGCCACGCCGGATGGCGTCTATGGCGGGTGGCGCATCAGCCGGACCATCCCGACCGCCGTGGACATGGGCGGCTACGAAAACCAAGTGGAGCCGACCACCGGGTATGCGGGCCCGATGTTGTGGTGGTACAAGGGCGGCACCTATACCATGCTGCACGAGGACTTGCAGGTGCAGGCCGAAACGGACATGAACGGCATCACCCTGGGGCGCGGCGGAACCGATGCGACGGCAATCAAGACGAAGTTTGCGGACAGCAACACGATCCGCGCCACGCTGTCGTTCATCCACTACCTATCCTGGCGGGTGTCGCGGAAGTCGGCGGCAGCCCAGCCGCGCAGCGATGCTCCGCGAACGGGCATCACCTACGAGCGGGCAGCGAACCCGCGCATGGATACGGCGGGGACGCCGATCCTAGGGCTGACCAACGGCACCACGCCGATTTTTGGTGTGGACGCGAAGCGCATGGACCGTGGGCCCGACATCGCCGCCCAGGCGGACAAGCTCAAGCGGTGGATGCTGACCAACGACGGGACTGCCCAATGGTCTAGTGTCAACAGCGACACGCTAACCCCGGTGCCGGGCAGCATGGTGTCGCAACTCAAGGTGGTGGCAGACCCAGGCCCTCCTCCGGTGGTTGGCACCATCGTGGTTGGAGGCATCCCGGTGTCGCAGCGGCGCGTGTCCTGGGACCGCTTCAATCCAGGCGTCACCTGGACGGCATCGCGCATCCAGCCTGGGTTGTTCGGTCTGGTGCCGGCCATCGCCAAGCAGAACAGCTTGCCGTTCTCCTACGAGCAGAAGGCGAAGCGATGATTACGCCAACCGAGCGCGAGTTGATGGCCAGGGTGCGCGACCTGGAACGCGCCATGAAGGGCGTGCCGTCGCGCTTCGCGGGGGGCGGCGCACCACCAGTTGTCGATGTCATCACCGCAAGTCTCGGCTCCGACGTATTGATAACCGTGGTCAGCACGCAGTACAAGGGAGTGGCCCTGCCCGGCACTGTCCCAACAGTTCTCCCGCAGATTGACCCTGCCATGCTTACAACCTTCCCTGCGTTCCTTGGAAAGGGGAGACTTCGGGATGTGTGGGTATGGATTGCCGTACGGGTGAACCCAGGTAGCGGGGTTACAGGTGACATCCTCGCGTCCATACCGAATGGGCAAGCCTTCATGACCCGCAAAAGCGTTATCATGCCCGTCACTGGCGGCGGCGAGGCCAGCGTCTACTTCCCCTGGTTGTTCTGATATGGCCGGTCCATTCGTCATTACCCCAGTTACGGTTGTCGCTGGGACACTCACCCGCAATATCGTTCGCATCCGTGGTGATTCCGATGTATCAAAGTTCCGCGGCCTATACAACCTATCGGATACCCTGCATACGAGATTCCAACCGTCAGGGCAGGGTGTTCCACCCTCAACCTATGACCCCTGCTTCCCAGCAGGCTTTCGCCGGATGGGTGCATTCCGTGGCCCAGACCGCGCACTGTCCACGCCAAACCATGCGCTCGACGGAAAACGGTGGACTGGTTACACCGGGGCATCACCGGACCCTTTGTACCCGACGTTCTCCCAACTATGGTCACAGGTTGACGATTACGTTAGAGGGATGGACGCAAACACCGCACTCCCATGGCCGATCCACCCAACGATAGCAGAGGCAAACGGCATTGTCGATGACTGTTTCTTTGGGAGGGGGGATGGCGATTGGGCCATTGTCGTGCAGACTTATAGTGGAGTTACGGATGCCATCGCGGCACCAGTGTTCGCCACAAACCCAACCCTGACGAATGATAACTGGGTTCCGCTCATGCGGACATACAGGACTCCAAACCAGTTCGGCGACCCATTGCGTATGCGTGGGCCGGTAGGCAATCGGAGTCTCATGTTCATTCAAGGTAGAGAGGAATGTTACTGGCTGCATGGGGACGATACCTCTGTCGCGTGGATACGGTACGAGGGCGGAAACGCCGAATACGGAGCGTTCAGTTTATTCTGTGCGGGATTCGGGCTGCCACCAGCCGTTGAGATCGCTTATACAGACCGCGCTGTCCACTATAACAATGTTACACCGACAAGGACACTGAAGGTATATCTTGTGCAAGAGGTTCTGACCTTCGCTGGCGGGGCGTGGGGGTATGTGATGCAAACCTCTGGAGAGCTTGCATCATACAATGTACCGGCCATCTACACCATTAAGAACAGTCCAACCACGAAGATTACAGCATGGGCCGGGATGAAATCGTGCCCCTCGCCCGGAACGCTGGCACCTCTCGCGAATGGGTACTTTTACCTTGTGAAATGCATCGATCAAGACGGGGCCGTCATGCCGTTTGAGACGGCTGGGACTGGGATCGGTGAGTCATCGTACAGTCACACATACATCTGGCACAAGAAACCACCCCCAGCCTTGGCAAACTACAACCCGGTAATGGGGGAAGGCGAGGCGCAAGGGTACTCGGTTGCGCTTAAAATACCGTTAGATCCGCACTAGCCGCTCGCAAGCGATCAAGGATTCCAGACGTAGGCGCCGGCCTGATATTCATGGATTGGATGCCCGCGGCGCAGACCCATACGCGGGAGGGGCGAAAATGTGGCACAAGTTTCCCCCCGACAGCCGGGCGTGGGGCAATGCCTGGGGTGAAGGGGAGTCTGATACTTTCCAGATTGGATATGTTGTTCCGCTAGACTGACTCCATAAATGTATAGCCAACGGGCTATAGTGGATAGATGCCGGGCTATGACACTACAGATAGTATGGTCAGAACGAACACCTACTACACATAGTGGTCGTATGGCGGGCTGGCGTCATGCCACTAGGGGTAGTGGTGTGCCGACATAGCCACCGGGCTATTTCCACAACATATGGTATGGGTCACAACGAACACCTACTAGATGTAGTGGGCCAGTTATGGACACCACAAGATGCGGTTTGCCGCACCACCACCCATGGTAGTCGCGAAAACATCGTGAATCGTGGTGGTTTCTGACTAAACTGGCCGGCTGTGTTCTGCACACCGCCGCTCCGAACCGTTGGAGTGAAAACCGAAGCCGGAAGCGCCTTGTCGGGCGCGTATGGCAATGCCCTGGGCCCCGCAGCGGTCCAGGGAAAGGCGGCACGCTGCGTGAAAGACGCCGACATCGGCGCTGGCCGCTTATCCGCATCATGGCGCACTCGACAGAACGGACCCCATGATCGTCGGACCCAAGGAGTGATAGGGGCTTCTGATCCACCGGCAGCAATGCCGGCGGCACCAGCACGAACACTGGCACGGTGGAAGGGTGACGCCTTTCCCACCGTGGGAGATTCCGCGCAACGGACCCGAACTGACCTTGGAACTGCGACCGGCGACGAACACAGAGCGCATCTGGCCGGGAACGAGAACGAAGAAAACGGGCACCCCTGGGGCCGTAGAGTTGCCGTGTGCGCTCTAGCCAATGTCAGCACTTCCGCTGCGCGGATCTGCCCCAGCCGGATCTTCCACTTGTTCCGACACCTTCCGGTTGGCTTGGTCGTTGGTGCGGGGTGAGGTGAAGGATTCTCAGCCGGCCTTTGGTGGGCCGTCTGAATCCTCCCCCTCCCCCCTACTCCATCTGACCACTACCACCCACGAGATCGGCACCCTCAGACGAGGGCTGACGAAAAGGGTCCGGTCTAGCCACGCGCAATCGGCCAATGGAGCGCAGGACCGAGTGCGTGTCCAGAATGGTGGCGCGATCCTCCGCGAGTGGGTGGCCCTTGGTCAACTCGCGGATAGGCCAGTCAAGGAACCAGCAGTCCCCTCTAGGCGTCACCCATGCGACCACCGACACGCCGCCGGCCATCTGCACGGCATCCAGGGCCCGGCGCTGGTGCGGCTCCAGATCGCTCAGGGACAGCTTCTCTGCCTCGCGGTCCTTCACCTCGACCAGCAGGCATCGCCCATCCGGCAGGATGCCCCACCAGTCGCCGGCCACGCGCTCCACGGGCCGGGCGTCGATGACCACGCCATTGCGGCGGATGATCTTCCACCCGGTGTGGATGCGCTGGACGAACGGCACGCCCAGCCACGTGAGCCGGCCACGCACCAGGGTTTCGGCGCTCGCGCCAGCCGCCTGGGCGAGCCGGCCTTTCATGGAGTTGGTGAACATGCCAGCAGCATCGCGCCGGATGATCCGACCGCAACGGGATGGTTGACATGGACCGGGTGAACCAGTAGAACCGCCGGCCACAGGAGCAACACATGCGCTGGAACGATGCCAAGACCTCCCACCCGAAGCTGAACGAGCCGGTGCTGGCGCACCTGGAGGGCGGGGCCATGGCCATCGCCATGCTCGCTGTGGACAACGGCGGCTCGACCAACGCCGCCGGCTGCATCGGCCTGCGCTGGATGCCCGCGCCCCCGACCCGCACGGACGAGAGCCTGCGCGTGCTGTCCTGGGCCCGCGTGTCGCCGCCCGAGGCCGCGCCCGGCCCCGAGGAAGTGGCCACGAAGTGAGCAAGCCAGCCGCGACCGAGCCTGACCCGATGACCACCGCACAGGTGGCGCGGGCGCTCGCTGTCTCGCGGCAGACCATCGCCCGGTGGGTGCGGGACAACCGCATCAAGGCCATGCGCCTACCGTCTGGACTGATCCGCATTGCACGCGCCGAGGTGGAACGGATCAAGAACGGGACGTAGCCGATCCTGCCGACCAGCGAACGGGCACCCAGGCGCGAGCTTGGGTGTCTCCGTTTCTTACTGGCACACGATAGCAAACGTGCTATGGTACGCATAAGGAGAAAGCTATGCTAACCAAGGACCGACTGATGGAAGCCGTGCAGATGCACGGGAAGTCCTGCCTGGACTTCATCACCCGCGACCTCCACGAGGCCATCCGCTGCGCCCGCGACCTGGACGATGCGGGCTGCATGGTGGACCACGGCCGCCTGAGTGAATACCACGATGAACTGTGCGTGGTTGCCGAGGTGCGGAAGCTGCTGGAGCGCAAGCCGGTCTGCCCGACCTGCGGACGCTTCGCGTGCTAACGCTCCGCGAATGTATCGGCCTTGCCAGCCGCGCCGGAATCCCGGTGCGGCAAGGCAAGGGAGGCGAGGTGGTGTTCATGTTCCCTGGTCGCAACATGCGGGTGAACAGCCGGCGCTCCGATGGGACGCGCCCGCTGGTCACCCGGCTGCGCCGCCTGGGAGTCGCGCCATGAACAGGATCACCTGGGAGCCAGGAACCTGGACGCAGCATGGCATGGAGTTCACGCTGGTGAAAGCGCCGGGCTGCATCCCCGAGGTCCAGATCGCGCACCGATCGGTCACGAGCCGGTGGTGGGACATCAACGCCTCGCTGGCCAGCCACTCGCAGGAGTGCTGGGACGCCATCAAGGCCGGCGGCACCAAGAAGCCGTAGGACGAGCCCAGGCGCGACCCGCCTGGGTTTCTTTTTGCCGACCGACATTGGACTATTGGCACACAGGTGGCTAAGTGACCGTCAGGTGGTGGCAGCGCCAGGAGCGCCATTGGCACACAGGTGGCTACGGACAATCGCTCCATCATGGTGAAGCGATGAAACACGACAGCCCATCGTATTTCCTCGCGTAGGCGATCCGAGCATGGCCCATACCAATACACCTTGGGGGTGGATAGGTGCGGGAACGCTATGCTACGGCGATCCTCGCTAGTACATGGTCCGGCACCTAGAGCGGGGAAACCGGCTGAGTAGATCCCCAGCCACCGCAGAAGGGCATTGTGGGCGCATTGGGGATTTGCGATAGCCGGCGAGCTATGACCTAGCCTGACCCATTGGCACACAGGTGGCTATGCGACAGGTGGGCGGCGGTTCCACATTGGCACGACAGAGGCTTACGCTGCGCGTGCCGTTCACGTACCGTGCCAAACCAGCACCGGGGCGTATGTCACCGTGCAGGGGATTTGAGCATGGCCTATACCAATACACCTTGGGGCCGCTTTTCTTTCCCATGGCTAGGTCTGTAGCGGATGCTTTTCACACGGCTAGGCCCGTAAGGAGCGATTTTCACTCCACCATGCCTGGAGAACGGGCCGGCGAACATCCCCACATTCCATTTGCCACATAGCTCCCGCCCTATAAGCTCCCGGTATGGCCAATCTCCATTTCCGCAGCGAAGCCGAAATCCCGAGCGACCTGCTCGCCGTCCTGGTGCGTATCGAAACCTACGACTACGAGGGCGAGGATCAGTGGGGCGCAACGATCACCTGGAAGGGCCAGGAGTGGACCGTTACCGGCTGCGCCGTCCCTGCCCCGCGCATCGACATCACCATTCAACCCGCCGGCTGAACCCGGCACAGAACAGGAGACAGACATGATTCACGCACTCGGCATTTTTGAGAACGGGAAGCTGGTCTACGCCAACCTGGGCGATGCCTGGGAGTTGGCGCAGGCCGGAACACCATTCCTCCTCTACGAGAACGCAGAGGAGTTCCTGGCCCGTGACGCGAGCGTGGCCCACGCCGCGATCCTGGTCCGCAAGCCGCTGACCAACATCGTTAGCCTGCAAGGCGAGGGCCGGTCAGCCAGGATCGTGGAAATCTGCGAATGCCCGGTCTGCGGCGACAAGCACATACGCGGAACGATCACCTGCGATGCCATGGCAGGCATCCGGCACGAAGAAAGCATGTTGGGCTGAACGACCCCGCTGGCTGCGCCCATCGCCCACGGGTGGACGCGGACAGCGTGGCCGTCCGGCCATCGGTCGCCTGACCGGCAGACATCCAGGCACGCACGCGAGCCGCCGGCCTATCGTGGGTCGGCGGTTTCGTGCGTGAGTCGAACATTCCCATATTGATGTTGCTACATAGCTCCCGCGCTATAGGCTACGTGTGTCATGTTTGCCCACAACCACAAGGAGGATCACATGACCGACCGCGAAACTATGGCCCGCGCCTGGGCCGACTACGAAAGCCGGTGCTTCGCACAGATGACCAGCCGCCACCGCATGATGGTGGCCCTGGAAGTGTGCGCGGACTACGAAATCGCGCCCAGCGACTTCGTGGAAGAAGCCCATCGCCGTACCGAAGCCAACGGCTAACCCGAAAGACACGCCATGACCATCAAGCGCCTGACCCAGCAACGCTGGACCGAAACCACCACCCTGACCTGGAGCTGGGACATCCCGAACAGCGATGGCGGGTACTGCATCAGCCAGACCGACCAGCGCCCCATTGGGGAGCATATGAACCCCGAGGTGCGGGCGCAGATGCTCGCCCTGCTGGACGCCAAGCCGAAGGTGGGCGACATCCAGATCCTCCACGGCAAGCAGGTGCGCTACGCGGGAGTGATCGACTGCACCCGCGATGTCCGCATCCCGGCCACGGGCCGCTGCGAGTGCGGAGTGGTCCACGACCTGAGCGGCCACGACTTCTGCTGTGACTGCGGACGCGAATACAACGGCAGCGGCCAGGAGCTTCGCAAGGGGTGGACCTGGGACGATAACGCGAATGAAGCCATCGACTACGCGAACGAAGGATAAGCCATGAACGATGCAGACCTGGATGACGCCTACGCCGCCGCCGCCACTGACGAGGCCGCAGCGAACGAAAAGACTCTGATGGCCGAGTGCCGCAAAGATCCGTGGTTCGCGCAGGCCGAGGAGGTGGAGGTGCGCCTGGAGCAGCACGGCCACACCAAGGCCCTGGTGCGCCTGCGCGGCTTCATGGAACAGTTCAAGAGCGAAGCCGCTGACGCCATGGCCGAGGCCAGCATGGACCCCTACGAGCGATACGGCTGCCTGCGGAGCGATTTCTAGGCGACCCAGCCGGCCCTGCCCATCGCCCACGGGTGGACAGTGACGGCTTGGCCGACTGGCCGGCACACCACACCACCGAGGAGAACGCCATGCCCACCTACTGCACCTTCTGCGGCGCTGACGCCACGGAGCCGCCGAGCGACGGGCGACCGGACTGCTGCCCGGTCTGCCACGAGCAGGACTGCTGGACGAACACCAAGCCCGAGGTCCGCGAGTGGATCTTCACCTTCGGCAGCGGCCAGCAGCACGCCGGCTGCTACCACACGATCACCGGCACCTTGGACGGCGCGAGGCTGCGGATGTTTGAGCGGTTCGGGCCGAAGTGGAGCATGATGTACACGAGTCGCGAGAAGGCCGGCGTGTACCGCTTCAACCTGCGCGAGGTGAAGTAATGGACGCGCTCGCCCGCTACATCGCAGATCCGACCCTGCCGCTCCCGCCAGCCTGGAAGGCGGGGCAGCGGCTCAAGGTGGCCGCGCTCCGCTCCGCGTACCAGATCAGCATGGCCAGCCGGTACACCCGCGAAAAGCTGAACAGCGGCGACAAGGTGGCCGCGTTCATGCTCCCCATCCTGGGTGCGCTGCATGTCGAGCGGCTGTACGTCCTGCCGCTGAACACGCATTGCATGTGCATCGGTGAACCGCTGCTGTGCAGCGAGGGCGACATTGACGGCACCGACGCCTGCGTGCGTAAGGTGCTGCGACAGGCTCTCGTGGCCGGGGCGAACACCATGGTGGTGTGCCACAACCACCCGACCGGGAACCACGAGCCGAGCGCAGCCGACCAAGCGGTGACGCGCAACATCGCCAACGGTGGCCGCGCCATCGGCGTGTGCCTGGATGACCATGTGGTTATCGGCGGCGGCGGGTTCACAAGCATGCGCCGCGACAGGCCGGGCTGCTTCCTGTGAAGCGTGAAAACATCTTGCCAGATAGCTCACGCGCTATAGGATCACCGGCATGAACCACACCACGACCGACACCATGAACGCCGCCCGCTTTCACACGAAGGGCGGTGCCATCGACCGCGCCTTCCTGGCAAACCGTGACCTCGCCCATGTGTGCGCCCCTGGGCGCAAGTGGCAGGTAATGAGCGCCCGCTTCAACACCTTCGCGGTGGCCACCCTGAACGCCGCTGGCGAACTGGTGTTCATCGAGCAGGCGGCGAGCTTCAAGGTGAAGGCATGAGCCTGCCCGCCGCCCGCCCCGCCCCAGTCCTCCTCAAGCGCCGCAAGAGCTACGAGCTTTGGCGCACCGTGAGCGAGGGCGGATTCACCGAGGGCTCGACCCTCTACGTGGTCCGCTTCCTCACTGGCACGGCCAAGGGGACCAGCGGCAACGATTACGTCCGCAAGGATCTGGAGGCTTGGATCAAGCGCATGGGCTACTGACCGGGAGCGGCCCTGGAGACAGGACCGCTCTCCGTCAGCATCCGCTGGCGAACGGGGAAGCCACCCCGACCACACCACCTCTAAGGAGGAACCATGGCACACGAAATCACCATCCGCGCTGACGGGACGGCTGAAATGTTCAGCCTGCGTCAGAATCCCTGGCACGGCCTGGGCGCGATCATCCAGAACGAACTGACCGATTCCGAGGTCCGCAAGGTCGCGGGCCTGGACTGGGATGTGGTCGAGGAGCCCATCTACGCCGCCGACATGGTGGCCGTGACCCCGACCGACACCGTGACCACGCACAGCGAAATCAAGGGCCACAAGTGCCTGCGGCGCAGCGACAGCAAGGCCGTCCTGGGCGTGGTCAGCCAGGGCTACCGCACCTTCAACAACCAGGAGGTAATCGACCTCATGCGCCGCATCGCGGGCGAAACCCCGGTCGTGTGGGAAACCGCCGGCAGCCTGCGCGGTGGCCGCGATGTGTGGGCCCTGGGCCACCTGCCGGACCTGAGCCTGGACATCAAGGGCGACAAGAGCCGGTGCTACATGCTCATCCACACCGGGCACGGCAACGGCAAGGCCCTGGTGATGGTGCCCACGGTCGTGCGCGTGGTCTGCGCGAACACCGCCCGCATGGCCCTGGGCAGCAAGCACGATGAGCAGGCGCGGCACATGAGCATGGAGCGCCGCGACTTCTCCGCAGCCGCCCTGAGCAAGGGCTACAGCATCCGCCACAGCGGGAAGCTGGACGAGGCCGTGAAGGACGCCGCGAACGCCTACCACCGGCTGATCCGCGACAAGCTGGAGACTGAGCGGCAGGCCAACGCCATGGCCGAGCGCGTGTTCAACCCGAAGGATGTGGCGGCCTACTGGGACATGGTGTTCCGCCTGGGTGCCACCGAGGCCATGAACGAGGAGGAGAAGGCCAAGGCGATGAAGCGCCGCGAGAAGGTCCACGGCACGCTGAACCGGGTGCTGGCCAGCCCGACCTGCCGGCAGCCCGGCACCGTGGACACCTACTACGCCCTGGCCCAGGCAGCGGTGGAGTACCTGGACCACGAGCGCGGCGGGAACCAGAGCGGTGCCACGGGCCGCTTCGCCTACGCCAACTTTGACCCGCAGGGTGTGGCCATCAAGGACCGCGCCTGGACGGGGGCCCTGGCGCTGGCGACCGCCTGACAAACGATGCGGCCCAGGAGGACCATCCCCCTGGGCCGCAGCGTACCACACCACCGCCGAGGCGGCAGCATGGCCGCAGGATAGTGCGGCGGTGGCGTGAGTCAAGTAATCCACTTGACGCTACTTGAACCAATAGTAAGATGCCTATATGGAGAACCACACCATGACGCTGTTCCGCAACCTGCGCCTTCGCCTGACCGCGAGCGGCGCATCGTCCCCGACCGGAGGGTACGAAATCTACCACATCAACTGGATGGGCTTCCGCGTGCCCGTCCACTACGCGGCGTGGGGCACGCTGTGAGCTACATCCACCTCCAGATCCACGATGTCACCGAGGTGACCGTGGACCACGCCGACATCATCACGCGCCCGTACGGGTGCGCCCCGTTCACCAGCGCCACGGTGTGCCTGACGCACACGGGCGACAATGGCCAGCCCGAGAAGCTGTCCCTGGTGCTGATCCTCAAGGCCGGGCAGCGCCTCCTGGTCAGCCTGGAGGACGCGCCCAAGGCCCGCGATGAGCGCCCCGAGTGGGTGCAGCCCGAGAACGAAACCGCCGGCCTGCTGCTGGACAAGTGCGAAGCGGAGGTGCGGTGATGTGCGTCTACAAGAGCATCAATGCGGTGAGCGCCGAGCTTGCCGCCACCGGCATCGCCAAGGGCCGGCGCAACCAGCAGCAGGGCTACGCCTTCCGTGGGATTGACGAGGTGCTGAACGCGCTGGCACCGCTGCTGGCCAAGCACCACCTCGTGATCCTGCCGCGCATGCTGGAGCGCATCTGCACCGAGCGCCAGACCAAGAGCGGCGGCGGGCTGTTCGCCGTGGTGGTCAAGGCCGAGTTCGACTTCGTGGACGCGGCGGATGGCTCCAAGCACACGGTGGCGACCTACGGCGAGGCCATGGACAGCGCCGACAAGGCCACGAACAAGGCCATGAGCGCGGCCTACAAGTACGCGGCGTTCCTCGCCTTCTGCATCCCGGTGGAGGGCATGGCCGAGGACGCCGACGCCCACTCGCACCAGATCGCCAGCCGCGAGGAGCGGGACCGCGCCTACGAGGATGAGCAGCGGTCGCAGCCGCCCCCGGTGCAGCCGCCGGCCCAGCCGCCGGCCCAGCCGCCGGCCCAGCCGCCGGCCCAGCCGCAGCCGCCCGCGCTCACCGCCGAGCAGATCATGGCCAAGCAGGAGTTCGACGCCGTGAAGGCGCGGCTTGCGGCCAAGCTGGGTGCCGAGGAGGCCGAACACCAAGTGAAGGCGATCAAGACCAAGAACGGCCCCGCCGGCTGGCGCAAGACCCTGGCCGAGTGTAAGGCGCTGGACGATTCCATCCCGAACCAGGAGAAGAAGGCGTGACCCTCATTCATTCCACCGCGCTGTCGGATTTCGCGTACCACGCGGCCCCCGGCGTGACCTACCACCGGCTCCGCGACTTCATCAACGAGGGGCCGCTGTTCTATAAGCGGCGCTACATCACGGGCGAGATTCCGAGCCGCCCGGCGACCGACTGGGGCGAGTTGGGCAAGGCGTACCACCTCTACGCCCTGGACGGCCCCGAAGCGTTCACCGCCAAGGTGATGCAGACGCCGGCCACCTACCCGGCGACCCCGAAGAAGAAGGATGACCCGGTGGAGCAGAAGCCGTGGACCATGGCGGCAAACTTCTGCAAGGACTGGGTGGAGGCGCGGCGCGAGCAGGGCACCATCGTGTTGAGCGCGGACGAGTACGCGGCGGCGGAAGCCATCGGGCGCAACTGCCGCGCCAACCCGCACGCCGCCCGCCTGCTGGGCTGCGGATGGGCGGAAATCACGGTCGAGCAGACCGAGCCGCGCTTCCCGGTCCCGGTGAAGGGCCGCATCGACTGGCTGGCCAGCACCTCGACCAAGGCCGAGGACGCCTGGGCCATCGTGGATGTCAAGGGCACCAGCAACTTCAACGGGTTTGAGCGCGAGGCGCTGTCGCTTGACTACCACCGGCAGCAAGCGTTCTACCGCTGGCTGGTGTACCAGGAGATTGGCAAGCTCCTGCCCTGCTACCTCGTGGCCGTGGACAAGAGCGGCAGCCACAGGTGCCGCCCCTACGCCCTGGAGAAGGATCTGCTGGACATCGGCCAGGAGAAGAACGAGCGGGATATGGACAATCTGGCCGCAGCCTACGCCGCGAACGAGTGGCACATCGACCACGATGACAGCATGCGCTCCATCGTGACGCCGAAGTGGATGCTGCCTAACGAGGAGGCCCACCTGGAGGTGCTGTGAAGCACCGGGCACGGTGGGTGCGCGGGCGTCTGGTGACCCCGTGCCTCCACCTCTCCTCTGCGATACAGGCGGTGGCGAAGATCGACACGCTGGTGTTCGACATCGCCACCGGGGCCGGCGGGCCCATGAGCCTCATGGACGCCCGCCGGCTGACGCTCTGCCTGCTGGACGCGCTGATTCACCTACAACCGAAACCACGAGGGAAGCATGACCACACCACACCAAACACTCTGGATGGACGAGGAGGGGCGCGTCGGCGTATCCGCTGACTGCACCCTGCTCGACATCAAACGGCTGATGCGTGCCGCTGACACATCGGCGGATGCGTGGCGCTGCCACGGCGGGATGCCGAAGGCCCGCATCCGTTGCGTCGAATCCGAGGCCCGCGCCGCCGCGCTCGCCGCGCTGGAGAAGGCCAACATCACCGAAGGTCCGACCTACCACCCCGGCGGCGGCGGGTACTTGGTCCTGGTGAACCTGCTGGAGGCGAGCAACCGCAAGAACGCGGACACGATGCTGGCTGTCCTGGTGCCGATCATCACCACCGCGCCGGATGTCATACTGGCGTACATCATCTGCCACCTCAAGGACGGCACGCTGGAGAGCCGGGCCAAGGGTGAGCAAAGGCCGGACGGGTCGCTGGGCGTCAGCCTTACCGCCGATGACCGCTTTGACGAGCGCGGCATGTGGAGGGCAACGCCATGAGCGCCATGGAAAAGCTGTCGGCGGCAATCGCCGCTCTGGCAAGCCACAACAACACCGAGAACGCCGAGAACGCCGCCGCCGCCTTTCACGAGGTTGAGGGTCTAGTGCTGCGGCTGCTCGCCAACAACGCCGACCTCCAGATACACGCCGCCACGGCTGTGGATGTCGCCAAGCGGTCGTTGTTCACCAGCGGGCAGGTGCGCCTGGGCAACGGCCTGACCATCAGCGCCGAGCCGAAGCCGCCCAACAGCGTGGCCGATGGCACGGTGACGATCCGCTGGGACCACCGCGCCCAGCCAGAACACTACGAGGGAGACAAGGCGGCGGTAATCCTCAAGATCGCCCGCTGCGATGCGCCGGACCCGCTGGGCCTGTGCGAGGATCTGGCCGAGGCGCTGACGAAGATGGCCGCGTGCGTCCGCAGGGTGCGGCGTCACGAGGAGCAGAAGCGACTAGCGTACATCGACCTATGAGCAACTGCCCCTGGTGCGGTCTGGTCATTCTGGATGACGAGACTGTGGAGATACCGCCGGGACGCCCGGCCTACCACCGCCTGTGCTACGACCTCCAGCGCCAGAAGGAGAACCGCGACCGCCGCCGCGCCGACCGCTCCGACTGGCCGGAACGCGAGGTGACCCGTGGCGATTAGCTGCGAGTGCGACTTTGACGAGCCATGCACGGTCTGGCGCGAGCAGATGCGCCGGGCTGCGAAGCGGCACCGCTGCTCCGACTGCGGCGGCATCATCCCCGTGGGCCAGGGCTACACGAACATAGCCATGCTGTCTGAGGGCGAGTGGACCACCGCGAAACGGTGCGCCGACTGCCAGCACCTCATCTACGAAGTGGAGCGCCGCTGGATGGGTGGCTGCGGTGGGAAGTGGTGCGTCTGGATCGGTGATCTTCCGATGTCCTGGGAGTCGCTGATGGAGAGCGCCATGCCCGAGGACCGCGAGGACGCCCGGCGCATCGTGGCCATGCAACGCGCCGCGACCATGGCACGGGAAGGCAACCGATTCTGGAGCCTGCCGCTCTGGATGACCGAGGAGGACGAATGAACACCTACAAGAACGGCGAACTACTGGCGCTCTGGCGCGACCAGGGGCGGAAGGGGCTGCTGGCCCAGGCCGTGACCCTGCGGAAGTCCGGCGAGGCGTGCCAGTCGTTCAAGGCCGGCAAGCCGGGTGATTACGCCAAGTCCCTGCTGGCCATCGCGGATTGCTACGAGCTGGCGGCTGCCTGCTTCCTAACCGACGCGAAGCGGGACCGGAAGCTGATCCTGGCGCAGGAGAAGCTGGAGGCCATGAGTGACGTTCTCAACCTCCTCGTTGGCGTTCAGCGGCAAGCGGCAGAGCTACGCTCCAAGGTCGCTGGGCTGGAGGTGCAACTGGCCCACGCGCTCACGGTTCACGACACCATGGTGCGCGAGCGCACCGCAGCAACGAAGGCGGAACATGAACGAGAATGACCACATCGCCGGAGCGAACCTGCGCGATGACGGCGCGGACGCCGCCATGGACAAGGCCATCCGCGAGGGCTGGGCGCTCTATGTCGCCCGCGTGCGCGACAACCTGCTGGGCATCATCAGCCTTGGCGGTGCCGCCACGCTGGACGCCGCCCGAGCCGGCCTGGATGCGCCGCCGGGCTTCCCGAAGAACGCCAACGGCGCGATCACCCTGGCGCTGGCCAGACGCGCTGTCATCGCCCCCGTGGGCTATGTCCGATCCAACGTGACCAGCCGCCACTCCGCCGTGGTGGTCCAGTGGGGCCGAGGCCCGAAGTGGAGCGAGCGGTGATCGGCACGGGCGAGGGGCGTCTGGAGAAGCGCCGCAAGCAGCGCGAGGACACGGGCAAGCGCAACCTCCGGCTACGGATCACCGCCGGCATTAGCGATGGGACGCTTGAATCGTTTGAGGACCAGCGTATAGTCAGCGGGCTATGCGCGGACAAGTTCGTTTGGCACCTCCTCGCGCTGCACCGCCGCCACCTGCGGACGCGCTTGCAGAACGGCTATGCTCCGCCGGCATCGACCAGGACGCCATCGACGCCACCTGCGAGCGGGCAGCCATCCTCCAGCATGGCGCTGGTGTGACCCGCTGGCGGGCAGCCATCGAAGCCCAGCGGATGACCCTGGGTGACATCATCACGCACGCACACGACCTCTAGGAGAACGACATGGACGGATTCAATCACATCACCCTGGTGGGCAACCTCACCCGCGACCCGCAGGTGCGCTTCCTGCCGAACGAGAAAGCCGTGGCCGATTTCGGCTTGGCCATCAACCGGCGCTGGAAGAACGCCGATGGCGTCCAGCAGGAGGCCGTGATGTTCGTGGACATCAAGGCGTGGGGCCGCTCCGCAGAAACGGCAGCGCAGTACCTCAAGAAGGGTAGCAGCGTCCTGGTGGACGGTCGCCTGGACATGGACACCTGGGATGACAAGGAGAGCGGCAAGAAGCGCAGCAAGCTGTTCGTGACCGCCGACCGCATCCTGTTCCTCGACCGCAAGGAGGACCGCGCCGAGGGTGCGCCGCCTCCCGCTGCATCCGCGCCGCCGCCGGCCCGCCGTCCAGCGCCAGCCGCCGTGCCGTCCATCGACGAACCCCCTTTTTAGGAGCAGGCCATGGGACCATCAGAAAGCGACATCGTGGGCAAGCAGGTTGGCGAGCGCGTCCGCAGCATCCGCACGCGCAAGAAGTTGAGCCAGAACGAGCTTGCCCGGCTGGCGAACATCTGGCAGCCGGACCTGTCGGACCTGGAGAACGGGCGGCGGGTGCCGACGCTGGAAACCCTGTTCCGCGTGGTGAAGGCCCTGGGCATCACCATGGAGAGCTTCTGGCGCACGAGGCCGTGACTTCCTGTTGACCACACCACACCACCGCATAGGATCAAAGCTATGGCCGTCCCGATCATCAGAACCTTCGGCTATGCCAACGGCTCTGTGGAGGCGCTGTGCGCCTTCGTCACCTCCAACCGCCTGCGCCTGCTGGATGTGCGGATGTACGCCTCCAGCCGGCACCGACCAGAGTTCAACAAGGCGGCGCTCATCACGGCGCTTGGCCCACGGTACGAACACGCCGCTGGGTTCGGGAACGCGAACATGCACGGCGACCAGGGCGAGGGCATCATCCTGTCCAACCCGCAGGCAGGCATGAAGGCCGTAGCACGCGCCCTGGACGCTGGTGTGGCGGGGGTGGTCCTCATGTGCTGCGAGGCGAGTCCGTTCGGCTGCCACCGCCGCGTGGTAGCGGATGTGGTGTGTCAGGCGCTTGGCGCGGCGAAGCACAGCGACATTGGCCGGCGCGAGTTGATGAGCGGGAGCTTGGCGGGCGAGGTAGCCCCGGCACCGCCGGCTCTCCCGCCTGGGTGCGTCCAGGCCACCCTATTCTGACCGGGGATGCCGCGCACGGCTGCGTAGGCGGCGAACGACACCCCACCCCATCCCCACTACCCGATGGTGCGGCGAACCGCTGCGTGCGTCATTTCGCCCGGCTAGGGGTGCCAGGAACCACCTAGCACCGATGGACGGGTTGACACGGCCCGCGCCGGTTGTATCACCTGGAGCAGCACGCGGGGGAAGCATAGGCTGCGATGCGGCCCACCTTCCAGGTGGGAGGAGCCATCCGAAAGGGTGGACCCCGCTCCATGAGGCATCCCCCTGGCTCACGCTGGGGGTTTGTCGTTTTAGGAGGCTGCATGTTCCTAGGCACAACGCCCGCGCACACCGCCTACTTTGCCGGCCAGGAGATTCGCCGGCTCAAGCCCAAGCGGTTCATCGAACCGTGCGCCGGCAACTTCTCGCTGTGCCAAGTCGCGGCCCAGGCCGCACCGGAATGCAAGATCGTCTGCGGCGATGTGTCGGGCTACTCGGTGGCCATCGGGCTGGCCCTGGCGAACATGAACCACCCCGACCTCAAGCTGCGCCCGTGCCATCACGAGGAGTGGCCAGAGTTCGCGTGCCTCAACGACCCGTTGGAAATCGCGGCGGCGGTGATCGTCTGGCAGGAGCTTGCGCCGGCCCTGGCTAAGCGGCACATCCGCTACTACAACACCATCGTGCGCGATGTGAAGGCGAACGCGAAGGCATACCTGGAGAAGAACACCAAGAAGCTACGCGACATCCGCGATGGGCTTGGCGGGCGGTTCAGCTTTGTGTCACAGGATGCCTGCGTGACCATGCGCGAGGTGGGCCCTGGCGATCTGGTGTGGTTCGACCCGCCGTATTTTCTCAAGGGCTACGAGAAGATGTTTTCCGCGCTGGAGGAGGCGTGGGAGTTCCCGGTGGTGCCGTTCACAGAGATTGACGAGCAGAAGCGCGATCAACTGCTGCTGGAGGCGCACGACCGTGGGGCGATGGTGTTCTGCCGGCCCTTTGAGCAGCTTCAACTGCCGCCGTTCCCGCTGGTCTATCAGTACGAGTATAAGGCCGGGGCTCACATTTGGGTCCACTCCAACGCCAGCGAGGCCAAGAGCCTGGGTCGCGTGGTGACCATGCCCGAGCGCGACCCGAAGTGGGACACGCTGGCCCCCGGTGATCGCCTGGACCCGAAGGCGAACGCGAAGCTGGTGGCCATCGACGGCAAGGCCGCGAACCACTACCGGCTCATGTGGACGAAGAAGGCCCCGATGAAGAACATGGGCGACCCCTATGCCGTGGTGGTGGGCGAGAAGCTGGTGGGCATCATCCAGCTATCGTCTGGCGTCAACTTCGGCATGGACTACGCCCTGCTGGTGGCCGACTGCGCCCCGACCTACAGCGACTATCGGCGGCTGTCGAAGTTGGTTCTCTACCTGACGCTCACGCAGGAAACCATGGAAGCCTATTCCAAGGCAACGATGTGGGAGCATAATGGCGTCACCACGAAGGCGTACACCGATGCGGCGGTAAGCATGAAGTACCGCGACCTGTTTGAGCTTGTGGAGCGGAAGTCGCCCTCGCCCAGCGGCCACAAGTACGCGCTGACCTACCGAACGAAAACCCTGCCGTGGCCAACCTGGAAAGCCGCCTACCGTGCGTGGCACCAAAAGCACGGGAACGACCTGCATAAGGAGAGCGCATGAGCCAGGACATCAAGGCGGCGATGGCCGCACTTTCACAGCAGCTTGAGGCCCTGGGTCTGCCTGCCCTAGCCGTAGTGTCGCCGGACGAGTGCGTGGCCCAGGCGCTCAACGCCCGGTACATGGACCAGCAGACCATGGAGAACCTGACGAAGAACGTCCAGAAGGATGGGCGTCTGGAGTCAGCCCCGCTGGTGTGTCGGGACGAGGCATCCGGTGGCTACGCCATCATCAGCGGCCATCACCGGGTCGAGGCTGCCAAGCGTGCCGGCCTCAAGCACATTCTGGTGATGCTGGCCGAGCCGAAGAACGAGAGCGAGCTACGCGCCAAGCAACTGGCGCACAACGCCCTAGTGGGCCGCGATGACGCGGTGCTGCTCCAGAAGCTCTACGACGGCATCAAGGATCTGGAGGCGAAGTATTACAGCGGCTTGCAGGACCAGCTAGAGCGGGTCGCCTTCTCCAGCCTCAACTTCAAGGCCGGCACCTACGAGAGCTTCACGGTCGCGTTCATCCCCGAGGACATCGAAGCATACGACCAAGCCGCCGCCCTGGTGGAGGGCATGGACATGGCCGGCGCTGAGATTGTGCGCCTCGCCCCGCTCAAGAGCTACGCCGCCTTCTCCGATGCCATCCGCAAGGTCAAGAAGGTGGAGAACATCAAGAGCAATGGGGCCGCGCTCTCCCGCTTGGTGGAGCTTGCCCAGCAGCGCCTCGCCCAGGTGGCGGCAGAGAACGCCGAGCGCGAGGCTGCCGAGGAGGCCGCGAACCCGAAGAAGTCCAAGAAGGGCAAGGGGGAATAGCCGGTGGCACGCCCATGCAAGCTGGTGGACCAGCCTCACCTGACCGAGGAGATAGCCAAGCACATTGAACTAGGCATGAGCTACCGCCTTGCGGCGCAACTCGCAAGGGTAAGCGAGGACAGTGTTTACGACTGGATGAAAACGGGCAAGAAGCTGTTTGGAGAAAGCAGCGAGGGGGAGCTGAAAGACGATCCGGTGGCCCTGTCTCGCATCCGGTTTTACCAGCGAGTAAAGGAGGCCGAGGCCCTGGCCGCTCGCAACGCCCTGGTGAAGATCCAAGTCGCGTCTGGCAATGGGGCTTGGCAGGCGTCCGCATGGCTGCTGGAGCGCCGCTACCCCGAGGAGTACGGACGCGACCGCATGGGCCAGCAGACCGGCGAGCAGATGAACAGTACGGCCATCGTCATCCCCGGCCTCCAGCTACCTCCGCCAGGAGTCACGACCGATGAGCAGGTGTGAGTGGATCGCCAACCAAGAGGCACAGGCCGGCTTCCTGGCCGACTGCATGCCAGGCTGGTCGCTCTACCAGGGCGGCATGGGCAGCGGCAAGACCTGGGCCGGCGCTCGCAAGCTGCTGGCCCTGCACGCCGTGAACCGCTGCCCAGGCGCGGTGCTGGCACCGACCTACGGCGACCTCTGGCGCGTGATGGTGCCGGAAATCATGAACGCCGCGAGCGAGGCCCGGCTGCTCGCCCGCAGCCATGCCGGCGGCGCAGGCCAGTGGAAGTTCCCGCACATCATGGTGATGAGCCAGCCCATCCTGCTGGTGTCCGCTGACGAGCCCGACCGCATCGCCGGCTGGGAGGTAGGCCACCTATGGGTGGATGAGGGCGCACGCATCCAGACCAGCGCCGACAACCCGCGCAAGGACGCGCCCACCCAGCTACGCGGTCGCCTGCGCCACCGAGCGGCCCGGTCAAAGCATGCGCTGGTGACCACCACGCCAGAGGGCATGGACACCTGGGTGCAGCGCGACTGGTTCGACGCCCCGAAGCGGAACCACCGCCGCTACATCGGCCAGACCGCGAAGAACACGGCGCTGGACCCCGAGTATGCCGAGAACCTGCGTGCGGCGGTCGGCAGCGAGCTTGCCGACCAGTACCTTGAGGGCGTGGCCGTCAGCTATGTGGCGAGCCGGGCCCACCCCACCTTCATGCCGGCGACCCATGTGGCCGAGTGCAGGCCGACGCCCTACGCCACGCGGCACATCGGCTGCGACTTCAATGTGGCCCCTATGTGCTGGGTGCTGCTGGAGCAGGCGAACGGCGGCAAGCTGCGCGTGCTGGACGAAATGGTGATCCCGAACAACGGGCAGGTGGACGCCGGCATCCACAACGCCCATGCCCGCAAGTGGAGTGTTGGTGAGGATGGCCAGCAGGTGCCGGTGGTGTTCCACCCCGACCGCTCATCGAAGCGCCGCAGCACCGTTGGCGACCCCGAGGTGGTGGTGCTGGTGAACACGGCCCGCAGCCTGGGCTGGAACGTCACCTGCGATGCCTTCGGCAGCAACCCGCCCGTGGACGCTCGCATCAACCTGCTGGCGCGGCTGCTCATGGACGCCAGGGGCGAAACGAGCATGACCATCGACCCGCGCTGTAAGCGGTTGATCGCGGACCTGACCAAGACGAGCCGGACCACGAACGGCTACGACCCAGGCCCCATGGGCGACCGTGGCCACATCCTCGACGCCCTGGGCTACGCCTGCTGGGATTTGTGCCAGCCGTCGCAGCGGGCCCAGGTAGCCAACTGGAAGCTGTGATGGTTCCACGCCACGCGATCCACGCTAGGGTTACCGCATGACCACCTCATGCCTGCCAACCGGGACGGGCCCGGTCGATCCCCACCCCACCTACAAGGGCGATGCGGTCGCCCGCGCCTTCTGGCGGCTGTCGTTCCGCACCGGACGCGATTACATCCGAGGGAATGACGCGAACGGGCTGACCATCCTCGTGCAGCACGAGCGCGAGGAGGCCGAGAGCTACCAGCGCCGGCTGCGGATCACCAAGCCACGCAACTTCACCGGGCCTATCATCCGCCGGTACAACTCGCTGGTGTTCAAGAAGCCGCCCGTGCGCGACCCGAACGCGAGCGACTTCTGGCAGGACTTCTGGAAGGACTGCGACGGGCTGGGAACCACCATCGACGCCTTCATGGCCGATGCACTGGTGATCTCCCAGGTCGAGCGCGAGTGCTACATCGTGCCGGACATGCGGGGCAAGCCGAACGGCAACACCGTGGCGGCGCTACGGGCCAGCGGTTCGCGCCCGACCATCAGCCGCGTGTCGGCGGATGCCGTGGTCAACTGGTGCGAGCGCAGCGGCATCATCACCGAATGTCTCATGGTGTGGGAGCGCAGCGATGGCAGTACGGTGCTGCGCTGGTGGAGCGAGACTGACCGCCAGGACTTCATGCTGGACGAGCGCCAACTGGCTACCGGCCAGCTTGTCATCACCGGCTCCGATCTTCCGGTGGCGCACGGCTACACCCGCATGCCGGTGGTGCGCCTGCGCCCGAACCTCGACCCGCTGGGCTGCTTCGGCACCACCGCTGGCGACTCGCAGGCCGGGCCCATCGCAGAGAGCCAGCAGGCCATCCTCAACCTGCTGTCGCTGCTGAACGAGGAAATCAGCAACGTGACGTTCAGCCAGATGGTGGCCAGCGGCGTGAGCGATGCCCAGGTGAAGGATGTCATGGTGGGCAACACTCGCGTGCTGTGCCTGCCGAACCCGGCGAGCAGCGTGCAGATGATCGGTGCCGACCCGGCCCAGGCGACCAGCATCCGCTCCAGCGTCACGGACGAGATAGACAACCTGCTGCGGAACGCTGGCGTGGTCCAGGGCGGCGAGCAGGCGCAGAGCGGCGTGGCGCTCGCCTTCCGCCACAACGACATGGGCGCGATCACCAGCGCCCTGGCGAACGCCGCCGAGGACAGCGAGAACGCGGCCACCAAGACCATTGGCGAGGCGTGGGGCCAGGAGCCGCCAGCGCCGACCGTGTACCAGGGCAAGGACGCCGACATCCCCGACTTCAACGCCGAGGCGAACGCCATGGTGGCGCTGGTGAGCAACAGCGGCCTGCCCACGGTGATCCGCCGCAAGGTGGCCGAACGCTTCGCCAGCCGCAACCTGGGGCTCACGCCCGAGGAAATGGAGGAAATGCGGGAGGAAATGGAGGAGAAGAAGGCCATGGCCCAGGCCATCAGCGGCGGCAGCCCGTTCCCCGAGCGGGAGGGCGGCGGTGACGAACCCCAGGACGAGAACCCCAAGCCCGGCGAAGAAGCCGAGGAGTAGCGCATGTTCAACCGACACCCCAAGATGATGGCCGAAGGCGATGGCGCTGGAGGCGGCGCACCCGCTGGCAGCGCACCACCGGAAACGGCCAAGGTGACCCTGCCCGGCGGCGTGGTGCTGGAACTGCCCAAGGCCGACGCCGAACGCATCATCCTGGCGCGTCAGAAGGAGAACGAGGAGCGCACCCAACTGGCGCACAAGGTCGGCGCAGCCGAAGCCGAGCGCCGCACCGCCGAGGAGAAGGCCGTGCGCGAGGCGACCGAGAAGGAGGCGATCAAGCTGGCAAAGGACGGCGAAGTGGCCAAGGCGCGGGAGATTCTGACCCGTGAATCGAACGAGAAGCTGGCGCGTCTTACGGCGCGGATTCGCGACCAGGAGATTGAGGGCGTCATTCGCCGCTCCGCGCCGGGCCTTGACGATGTGGCGGTTCAGGATATGAGATCGCTTATCGCCCCCCGTGCAGCGTATGACGCTGAGAGCGGCAAGGTGCTGATTCTGGACGAGGCTGGGAAGCCCCTCCAGAAGGACGGTCAGACGGTGGACGCCAAGGCGTACCTGCCCGACTGGCTGGCCGCACGGCCCCATTTCCAGACTGCTCGCACCCCAACCGGCAACGGCGGCGGCGGCGGCACTCCAAGGGCGGTTGGCACGATCCGCGTAGCGGACTTGGCCAACATGACCAAGGAGCAGGCCGATGCGATCACCTCTGGCAAGCTCAAGGTCGTGGACTAGCCGAAGCCGTCCCCAGCGATCCCTCTACCTCCACCGGAGTCCCCCATGGCCGTCACGCCGAATACCCTGACCGTCCTCATCCCCACCATCATCGCCGCAATCCAGCGCGTCCTGCGGAACCAGGGTGCCCTGGCGAACCTCGCCGTGCGCGATCCGTCGAGCGATGCCGCCGGCCTCAACCAGAGCATCGAACTGCCGGCGAGCGCCACCCAGGCCGCCTACGACGTCGAGCCGGGCGCGAACCCGCCCGCCCTGGTCGGCACCACGCCCACCAAGAAAACGCTGACCATCGAAAAGTACCGTGGCAGCCGCTTCTCGCTGACCGGCGAGGACTGGAAGGCCATCGCCAACCGTGGGCCGGACCTGCGCCTCATGCAGGTGGACGAGTGCATCAGCACCCTGGTGGACGAGGTGTGCGCCTATATGTGGGGCAAGTACGACCACCAGGCCGGCTACGCCGCCGGCACCGCCGGGGCCAACCCGTTCGCCAGCAACCCCGATGTGCTGATGGACGGCTGGCAGACCATGAGCGAGGCGAAGGCCCCGAACCTGGGCCGCATCGGCTGCATCGGCCCTGCCGAGTGGGCGGCTGCCGGCAAGCTCGACCAGTTCCAGAAAACCCTGGAAGCGCCCCCCGGCAGCAGCTTCGCCAACGCGCAGTTCGGCATGCTCGCCAACTTCGCGATGACCTGGGACCAGCAGATCAGCCGCCACGCCACGGTCGGCACCGCTGCCGGCTATGTGCTGGACGGTGCTGCGGCCAAGGGCGCGAAGGCGATCACCCTCAAGACCGGCACCGGCACCCTGGTGGCTGGCGATGTGGTGACCATCGGCAACTTCAAGTACGTGGTGACCAGCCTGACCGGCTTCGCCCTGGTGCTGAACGCCGGCCTGCTGGAGGCGGCTGCGGACGGCGCGACCGTGACCCTGAACGCGGCGCACCGCAGCAACCTGCTGGTCCACCCCGATGCGATGGTCCTGGCCATCCGCCCGCCCGCCGAGGCCCCCGAGGGCGACACCGCGACCAGCGTGGCCGTGATCCGCGACCCGGTGACCGGCATCGCCATGCGGCTCGCCCACTACAAGGGCTACCACGCCGGCCAGTGGGAACTGTCCCTGGTCTACGGCGCGGTGGTTCGCCGGCCCGAACTGGCCTGCAAGCTGCTGGGCGTCTAGCCCATCCTGGCCCTGCCCTGCCGGGGCACGCTCACCCGTGACCCCGGCCAGGGGAAGGACCAGCCATGCCTGTAACGACCAGCCACGACCTCCAGCGGGAACGCCTGCTGGGGGCGTGTCGTTTATCAGCGGTGGCCGATGCCGCTGGCGTGCTGGCCGCGACCTGGGCCGGCACCGCCTCGCCCCGCGTGCTGTGCAGCAACGGGCAGGGCTTCCTGGGCGGCATCCACCGTGGCCGTCTGCCGCTCATCGAAGTGTGGCAGCTACCAGATCAGACCTGGGACCGGCAGAGCGTCAGCGGGTGCGGCACGATGACAACGGCGTGGCGGGTGCGCGTCCATGTGAACGGGCCCGGCTGGCAGGCTGCCGACTCGCTGGCCCGTGGCGTGGCGCAGGTGGCCCTGGCGGCGATCCGGTCGGACTACTACCTGTCCGTGGGCGATGAATCGATCGGTGAGCTTGTGGCTACGCCGCTGGGCTTCGCCCTGGACGTTGACCTGTCGATGGAACACACCTTCTCGCGCACCGCCTACGAAACTGACGCCGTGGTCACCCCTGGCGACCCGGTGGTAGTGATCCCGAGCGTCGGCGGATACACCGCGCTCATCACCTGGAGCGATGCCAGCCCAGTCGCGGTCTGGACGATGCCGACCGGCCAGAGCCTCGACAACATCGAAGTGCAGGTGATCGAAGCTTGGGACGGCGCTGGCGCATCCATCACCATCGGCACGGCTGGCGACCCGGCGCGGTACTTCGCCACTGGCGACTCCGAGCTTGGCGTGGCTGGCCGCACATACGAACAGGACTTTGACGAGGCCGGGCTAATCGCCATCGTCTGCACCGTCACGCCGGGCGCTGGCGCTTCCACCGGGCAGGTGCGCTTGCAGATCACCACCACCGCGACGGGATCATAGCCATGGGTGATCGCTTCCTGTCCGACTTGGTAGGCACGCTGCGGACATGGTTCCGCATCGCCGGCCTGCGCCTGACCAATGTGGCCAACGACCGCCTGGAGGTTCGCGACCTGGACGGCACGGCCATGCGCGATGCCGCTGCCCGCCGCATCGTGGTGAAGGCCAGCCCAGGCGGCAATGGTGTGTCGCTGGAACTGCCCAGCGAGCCGGCTGCGCCGACCGCCTACAAGCTGCCGCTCGCTGACGGCACCGCCGGTCAGGTGATGTCCACGGAC
>CAZIRH010000001.1:0-36595 GCA_964541065.1 uncultured Solibacteraceae bacterium | reverse complement strand
GTTGACGGGCCTGGCGCCCTGGCGGCACGGCATGCTGGGGTACGGCCGCGTGGCAGAGAAGTATCCGCTCGAACTGCCGCGGGCGTTGCGCGAGGCCGGCTACTACACCCTGGGCATCGGCAAGATGCACTACCATCCACAGCGCAACGCGCACGGGTTCCACCAGCTTCTGCTGGACGAGTCCGGACGCGCGGAATCGCCCGAGTTCCGCAGCGACTACCGCGCGTGGTTCTGGTCGGAGGCCCCGGGGCTGGACCCGGACGCCACCGAAATCGGATGGAACGACTACCGGTCCAAGGCCTACGCGCTGCCCGAGCGGCTGCATCCCACGCGCTGGACGGGCGACACGGCCGTGCGGTTCATCGCAGACTACGTCCGCCCGGAGCCGTTCTTCCTGAAGGTGTCGTTCGCGCGGCCGCACAGCCCTTACGATCCGCCGGAACGCCTGATGCGCCGCTATGCGGACGCCGATCTGCCCGCGGCCCAGGTGGGCGCTTGGGCCGGGCGCTATGCCCCGCGCAGCGATGCGAGCAACAACATCTGGCACGGGGATATGGGCGCCGAGCAGGTGCGTCGCTCGCGCCAGGGCTACTACGGTTCGGTGACCTTCGTGGACGAGCAGATCGGGCGCATTCTGGTCACCCTGGAAAAGCGCGGCTGGCTCGATCGCACGCTGATTGTGTTCACCTCCGATCACGGCGACATGACCGGCGATCACCACTTGTGGCGGAAGTCGTACCCCTACCAGGCCTCCGCGCGGATCCCCATGCTCATGCGCTGGCCCAGCGGTTTGGTGGCGGCCGGGCGCGGCCAGTCGCTGGCGCAGCCCGTCGAGTTGCGCGACATCCTGCCGACATTGCTCGAAGCCGCCGGGGCGCCGCCGCGGACGCCCGTCGACGGCCGAAGCCTGCTGGCGGTGCTCCGCGGGGAGCGGTGGCGCGAGTTCATTGATCTCGAGCACGACGTCTGCTACAGCGTCGAGAACCACTGGAATGCGCTGACGGACGGAAGGAGGAAGTACATCTTCCACGCGCGCGACGGCGCGGAACAGCTCTTCGATCTGACACGCGACCCGGCGGAACTCAGCGACCTGGCCTCGGAGGCGGCGCGCGAAGCGGAACTGCGCCTCTGGCGCGGCAGGCTGGTCGAGCATTTGGCCGAGCGCGGCGAGGCCTTCGTCAAGAACGGAAGGCTCGCGCTGCGGCCCGAGCGTTATCTGTACTCGCCTCACTACCCGGGATGCAGTTGTCATCCGCTGGCAAAATCGTGATGCGGCAGGTAGCGCTGCTGGCAGCCGTGGCTATGTGTGCCGCCGGCGGTCCGCGGCAAGCCGTGATCCTGTGGCTGGAGCGGCCGGGCGCCCCCGAGGCCAACAACCAGCAGAGCTACCGCGCAGTGTTCGAGCTGCTGGGATACGAGACTCGTACCCTCAAGGCCGCCGCGTTCCGGCGCGCGCCCTCGGAGCCGGGCGCCGTGCTGGTGGTGCCGGGCGGGGCGGGCGCGCGCCTCAGTCCGGCGCAGCAGCAAGAGGTTCTGCGCCACCTCACTTCCGGGGGCTCGTTGGTAGCTGACGGCCGGCAGCCGTGGCTTGAAGCCCCGGGCTTCCGCTGGCTGGGCCGCACGCTTTCGGTGGGACCGGTGGCGGACGCGCTCAATGTGGAGCCGAAACTCCACTGGCAGGGGCGCGACCCGGTGGAAGCGTTCACGCCGCCCCAGGGCGCGCGCACGCTGATGACAGACGCCGAAAGCAGCCAGGCGCTGGCCGTGGAGGGGAGGCACGGCGCCGGGCGCTACCTCTATCTGGCCGCCGCCCTGGATCCGCACACGCCCTACGGCACGAGCCACTATCCGCATCTGCCGCGCTACCTGAGCGAGGCGTTCGGCGCGGGCGCGCCATCGCGGGGCATCCAGGTGGAGGCGTACTTCGATCCGGCGTTCCGTACAGGCGCGGATCCGGAAGCACTGGCCGCCGCCTGGCGCGAGCGGGGCATAAGCGTCGTGTACGCCGCGGCCTGGCAGGAGCCGTTTCCCTTCGGCGGCCTGATTCGGGCCTGCCACCGCCACGGCCTGCGCGTCTACGCCTGGTTCGCCTTTCCCGCCCTCACCCGCACGTTCTGGGACCAGCACCCGGAGTGGCGCGAGCGCACCGCCACCGGGGCCGACGCCCGCGTCGGCTGGCGCTACGCGATGAACTTCGAGAATCCGGCCTGCTTCCGCGCGGCCATGGAATGGATGCAGGCCGTGCTGGAGGCCCATCCGTGGGACGGGGTCAACATCACCGAACTGAACTTCGACGCGGACTTCAACGACTACCTGCGGGCCGACCGCTTCGTGCCCATGAACGACGAGGTGCGGCGGGCGTTCCGCCAGCGCGCGGGCTTCGACCCGAGTGCGCTCTTCGACCCTGGCTCGGCGTATCACCACCAGCGCAATCCGGGCGCGCTCAAAAGATTCCTGCGGTACCGCGAGGAGATCGTGCTGGGCTGGCACCGCCGCGTGCTCGGGGAACTCGACCGCGTGCGACGCGCCCCCGGCTTCGAGGTCATCGTCACGGTGCTGGACAGCCTGCACGGCGACTACGTCCGCCCGGCGCTGGGCGTGGACGCGCGGCGCATCGCCGCGCTCGCGAAACGATACCCCTTTACGCTTCAGGTGGAAGATCCGGCACATGAGTGGGCCGGCCCGCCGGATCGCTACCGGCGCTTCGCCCGCACCTACCGCAAGCTGGTGCGCGATCCGAGGCGGCTGATGTTCGACGTTAACGTGGTCGCTGACCGCGACATCGCGCGCACGGCGCTGCCCTCGGCCACGGCCACCGGAACAGAGCTGGCGCTGACGGTCGCGGCAGCGGCTTCCGTCTCGGGGCGGGTGGCCGTCTACTCGGAGCACACCGTGCCGGCGCAGGATTGGGTACGCTTGAAGGCGCTACCAAGGTGCCGCGCGTGCCCAAATTGATCGGCTGGCCCCTGCTGGGAGCCTTCAGCTACGGCGTGCTGTATTTCTTCGTGCAGCGCTCGGTCTACTTCCCGTTCAAGTATCCGCAGGGATTCTGGGAAGCGCAATCGCAACTGGGCGCCGCCGACGTCTGGCTGCGTGCGAGCGACGGCGTGCGACTCAACGCCTGGTGGTTTGCACCTCGCGAGGCGCGCCTGGCGACACTTTTCCTGCACGGCAACGCCGGCAACGTCACGCACCGTGCTGGACACATCCAGGAGATCACCGCGGCTGGCTCGGCCCTGTTGGTGCTGGACTACCGCGGCTACGGCCGCAGCGAAGGCCGGCCGAGCGAGAAGGGCCTATACGCCGACGCCGAGGCGGCTTACCAGCACCTGCTGACCACCGGGTACCGGCCCGAGCAGATCGTGCTGCACGGCGAGTCGCTGGGCTCGGCGGTGGCGGTGGACCTGGCCGCGCGGCGCCCTTGCGGCGGCGTGGTGCTGGAAGCGCCCTTCACCTCGGCGCGCGACGTCGCCGCTCGCGTGCTCCCCGTTCTGGGGCCGCTGCTGATCTGGAGCTACAACTCGAAGGAGAAGATCGAACGGGTGCGCGCGCCGCTGCTCATCATGCACGGCGACCGCGATGAGGTGATCCCCTTCGATTTGGGCCGCGCCCTGTTCGAGCGTGCCCGCGAGCCGAAGACCTTCTGGGCGGTCCCTGGCGCAGGTCACAACGACATCGTCCCGGCGGCCGGAGCGGCCTACCGCGAACGGCTGCGGAGCTTCTATCAATCGCTAGGACCCACCACCTGAGCCCACGCCGCAGGAACCGAGGTTTGTGGTCAGGCTAGACTGGGAGGATGCGAACAATCTGCCTGTTGCTGGCCGCGGCCTGGAGCGCGGCGGCTCAACTGCCTGACTTCTACAAGACGGTAACGCGGGTGCAGTGGGTGGTGCGCAATCTGGACCGCGTCGCCGAGGGCTGGAGCAAGACCGGGCTGGCGCGGATCGGGCCAGTCGTCGAGTTCGATCTGCCGGACGTGCAATACCGGGGCAAGCCGGTCACGGTGCGGCTGCGTCTGGCCTCCGGGGTCATCGGGGATGTGCCGGTGCACTTTCTTCAGCCCCTGGGCGGGGAGAACGCCTTAACCGAGTTCCTGAAGACACACGGCGACGGCGTCTTCACCGTCATGCACCGCACGCCAACGCTGGAGGCCTTCCAGGGGGAACTGGAGCGGCTGCGCGGGCTGGGCGTGGGCGTGCTGCAACGCGGCACACTGAGAGACGGGGCGGTCCACTACGCCTACCTGGACACTGAGCCGCAGGGGAAATACGTGCTGGGGATCTACTACGCGCCTGTGGAAATGGAGGGCGATACTACGCCCGCGGGCGGAAAGGTCTCCCAGTTCGCCTTCGTGGTACGCGACCAGAAAGCGGTCTCGGCCTACTGGGAGAAGCTGGGCTTCCCCCCGATGACCTACACGCATTCGCTGGGCCGCAACCGGCAGTACCGGGGCCAGCCAGGCGAGTTCGATCACATCCTGGGCTGGCAGCGCCACGGCAAGGTGCCCTACGAGTGGATCCTGCCGCTCAAAGGGCCGACCGTCTACGACGACTTCCTGAAGGCCCACGGCGAGGGCTTCCAGCACTTCGGTGTGCCGGTGGAAGACATCGACAAAGCGGTCGCGGCCTGGGCCAAGCTGGGCTATGCGGTCTCGCAGTCCGGCGCCTGGGGGGAGGAAGGCAAGAAAGGCTCGGGCCGCTTCGCCTACATCGACACGGACACGCTCGGCGGCATCAACATCGAGCTGCTGTGGAGCTTCCGGTAGGCGGTCCCTACCGCGCGCCCTCGACGATCTCCGAGACCGCCCCATCGACGTCTTCGACGCGAATGCGCAACCGCTTGCGCTCCTGGAGCCGTCTCTCGGGGATCTCGAAGCGCGCCGCAATCATACGGTCCATGGACTGGCGCGGCGCGATCCGTGTCCGGGCCAGCAGGCTGTCATTGTACTTCTGGCCCAGCAGGGGGAAGTACTGAAACAGGCGCCGGGCGTCCACCTCGGAAACCACCGCACCCTCCAGGATCTGGCCCTGCTGGTCCTCCAGGGACACCGCCACCGCACGCACGACGAAGAGGTAGTCGGCGGAGTTCACGAAGCGGAAATCCAGCACGGCGATCGAGCCGGATTCCTCCACCGCCAGCGTGCGCACCTTCTGGATGGACCCTACCAGTTCCAGGTGAGCGCCCCGCTGCACGTAGAAAAGCACGGCCACCAGGAGGCCCGCCACCGCTACGCCTACGCCGACGAACGGCAAGAGCTCTTTGCGCACCTTGGATCACCCCACGACGCCAGGGATTCCCTTCATCATAGCGCCGCGAACCCGCGGCAGGCCAAACCGCCGGAGGTGGGCGTGCGCGACCTGAAAGTGACTGGCAAGTGGGTTCGGCCCAGACAGGGCGCCGTGAGGCAGAAGACATCGTTCCCGGCTCCCGGTCTTCTCATCCGGCTGGCTTGGCTTCCTTCTCGGCCTCGGCGATGACGCCGCGCATGAACTCGGCGGCCAGGCGGGCGCTCGTGTCCACGTAGTCGATGCCCACGGTCTGGCCGTTCACCACCGGGAGGGGATGACACAGTTCGTAGCTCATGTAGCCCCGGTAGCCGATTTCGAGCATAGCCCGCACGAAGGGCAGGTAGAAAGGCTCCGCCTTGATGGTGCCGTCGGGGTTCCGCTCGTAGTCGCCGCCGAAGTGCGAGAGCACCTGCAAGGCGCCTACCTCCAGCGCCGCCTGGCGCACGGAGACGGGATCCTTCTTCGGCATGATGGGGGCGTCCAGACAGACCTTCAGGTGAGGCGACGCCACCTCGCGCACCATGCGCAGGACGTCCCGATGGTCCTTGATGACCGGGGCGTGATTCTGTAAGGCCAGCGTCACGCCATGCTCGCCGGCGTAGCGGGCCGACTCGACGAGCCCCTCGCGGCACCAGGCCCACGTCTCGTCTTCGGTGAAATCCTTGTGCGACTCCTGCCAGATGCGCCGGGCAATGTCGTAACGGCCCACCTGGGGGTGCTTGGTCACGCCCGGCCAGGCCAGGAACACGCGCAGCACTTTGACGCCCAGATCCGCCGTCATGCGGATGAGTTCGCGCAGGTATGCCAACTGGCACTCGCGATGCTCCGGAACGGGGCTCGAGAAATCGTTGTTGGCCGCGACCGCGCAGATCTCCAGGCCCTTCTGCTGCGCCTTCTTGCGCAGCTCCAGGCACCGCTTCTTCGGCATGTCCGGCGGGTTGCCGTGCGGGCGCTTGCCGTCGATCTCCACGCCCTGGTAGCCGTACTGCTTGGCCCGGTCCAGGAGCTCCTCCAGAGTCAGCGGTTCGCCCCGGTACCAGACGCCCAAGTAGGTGATGCTGTACAGGCCGACTTTGAGACCGCCTGGAGAGCGGCTGGCTCCTCGGGAGGACGCCGCCAGCGCAGTCGCCCCTACGAAATCGCGCCGGCTGACTGGCTCATGCTTCACGGTCAGACCTCCTGCCTTTCGCAGTATACAGCGATTGGCCCGGCGTGGCGTGATGGCCCGTGCCACCTTGACGGCGCGGCGCCGGGATCATTAAACTAACTTAAGGGTCGCGCGGGGAGGGCCTTATCTTGAATCTTTCCAAGAACTTGACCAAGCTTGCCGCGGTGTTGCTGCTGGTGGCGGGAGCGTACCTGGTGGGCCGCTGGCACACGCAGCGCGCCGAGCCGCTCCCGGCCGCGACCGCACGGCGCGTTCTGTACTACACCTGCCCGATGCATCCGCAATACAAGTCCGACCGGCCCGGCACGGCGCCGTGTTGCGGCATGCGCCTCGAACCTGTCTACGCGGACGGCGGCCCGGCGACTAGCCGCCGGCTGGCCCCCGGCACGGTACAGATCAGTCCTGAGAAGCAGCAACTGATCGGGGTGCAGTTCGGCAAAGCTGAGATCACCTCCAACACGCAGGTGATCCGGGCGGCAGGCAAGGTGGCTTACGACCAGAAGCAGATCGTGGTGCTGGCCGATGTCTTCGAGTACGAAACGCCGCTCATTCACATCGGCCAGAGCGCGCTGATCACCCGGCCGTATCCGCCGCGGAAATCGTTCTGGGCGAAGGTGGACTACATCTACCCGCGGCTGGACGCGGCCACCCGCACCCTGAAAGTGCGCCTGAACGCCGGCACGCCGGGATTCCAGCTTGTGCCCGACACGCTGCTGGACGTCCAGTTCCGCGTCGCCGCCACTTCGGCTCTGACCGTGCCCGCCCAGGCCGTTCTCGATTCCGGCCTGCGGAAGACCGCTTTCGTGGACCTGGGCGACGGCTACCTCGAGCCCCGGCCAGTGGAGACGGGACGGCGCTTCGGCGACCGGATCGAGATCCTCAAAGGACTCAGGCCCGGCGAGCGCGTGGTGATCTCAGGGAATTTCCTGATCGACTCGGAGAGCCAACTGAAGGCTGCCGCCGCAGGGATGCGGAGCGGGCCAGGCTCCCCGGAGAGAGCCGCAGTTCCGCAAGCCCCGGCAGGGATGCGTGAGGAAGCCCAGCCTAGCGCGCCTGCCGAGGCGGCGGCAGCCCAGCCCGCGGCGGGAGCCGTTCACAAAGACCCGGTGTGCGGCATGGAGGTCGTGGCCACCAGCGCCCGCGGCCGGACCAGCGAGTACCGCGGCCGGCGGTTCTACTTCTGCTCGGACGAATGCAAGCGGCAGTTCGACATGAATCCGGAATACTACGGGGACCAGGCCCTGAAGGGCGAACAGGCGCCCGCTGGGCCGCCCACCGAGAAGTCGCCCGCGCCCGGCGCCGGCCACGGCAGCCCCAGCGCCCCCAAGCCCGGGGGTAGCGGGCATGATTAACCGCATCATCGAGTTCTCGGCCAACAACAAGCTGCTGGTCTTCATCCTGGTGGGCGCGGCGGTATTGGCCGGGTGGTGGTCGCTGAACCACCTGCCGCTGGACGCCATCCCCGACCTCAGCGACACCCAGGTGATCGTCTACTCGCGCTGGGATCGCAGCCCGGACACCATCGAGGACCAGGTCACCTACCCCATCGTGACCGCCCTGGTGGGCGCGCCGCGGGTGCGCGCGGTGCGCGGCTTCTCCGATTTCGGCTACTCCTGCGTCTACGTCATCTTCGAGGAAGGCACGGACATCTACTGGGCGCGCTCGCGGACGCTCGAGTATCTCTCCAGCACGCTGCCCAACCTGCCCGAGGGCGTCAAAACGGAACTGGGGCCGGACGCCACCGGGCTGGGCTGGGTGTTCCAGTACGCGCTGGTGGACACCGGCGGGCGGCACAGCCTGGCGGATTTGCGTTCCTATCAGGACTGGTATCTGCGCTACTACCTGAAGTCAGTGCCGGGAGTGGCGGAAGTGGCGCCGCTGGGCGGGTTCGTGCGGCAGTACCAGGTGACGGTGGACCCGAACCGGCTGCAAATGTACAACCTGCCGCTCAGCCGGATCGTGGAGGCCATCCGCGCCTCGAACCGGGATGCGGGCGGGCGTCTCTTGGAATTCGGCGGCGCGGAGTACATGGTGCGCGGGCGGGGGTACGCGCGCTCGGTCGAGGACATCGGCAACGTGGTGCTGGGCGGCTACGACGGCATTCCCGTGCGCGTCAAGGACGTCGGCACGGTGGTGCTGGGGCCCGAGATGCGGCGCGGCGTGGCGGACCTGGACGGCAAGGGCGACGTGGTCTCCGGCATCGTGGTCATGCGGCACGGCGAGAACGCCCTCCAGGTGATCGACCGCGTCAAGGCCAAGCTCAAGGAGATCGAGCCGGGACTGCCGCCGGGGGTGAAAATCGTCACCTGCTACGATCGCTCGGACCTGATCCTGGAGTCGATCGGCACGCTCAAGGAGACGATCCTCGAGGAACTGGTGATCGTGGCCCTGATCATCGTGGTGTTCCTGTGGCACATCCCCAGCGCGCTGATTCCCATCATTACGATTCCCGTCGCGGTCCTGCTGTCGTTCATCCCCATGCGGATGATGGGCATCACTTCGAACATCATGTCGCTGGGAGGGATCGCCATAGCCATCGGCGCCCTGGTGGACGCGGCCATCGTGGTGGTCGAGCAGACCCACAAGAAGCTGGAGAACTGGCAGCGGTCCGGGGCCGGGGGCGACTACCGCCGGGTGGTCATCGACGCCATCAAAGAGGTCGGCGGGCCGAGCTTCTACGCCCTGCTGGTGATTGCGGTCTCCTTCCTGCCGGTGCTGACCCTGGAGGCGGAGGAGGGCCGGCTTTTCAAGCCGCTGGCCTACACCAAGAACCTGTCGATGATCATCGCGGCGGTGCTGGCCATCACGCTGGATCCGGCGCTGCGGCTGCTGTTCACGCACGCTAAGAACTTCGAGTTCCGCCCCGTGTGGTTGTGCCGGGCGGCGAACGCCGCGGTGGTGGGGAAGATTCGTTCAGAGGAAAAGCATCCCGTCAGCCGGCTGCTGATCCGCCTATACGAGCCGGCCTGCCTGTGGTCGTTGCGGCACAAGTGGCTGGTGATCGGGGGCGCCCTGGCGATGGTGGTGGCGACCATCCCGGCGTTCCAGGCGCTGGGCAGCGAGTTTATGCCGCCCCTGGACGAGGGGGACCTCTTCTACATGCCCTCGACGCTGCCGGGGATCTCGGTGGCGGAGGCGCAGAAGCTGCTCCAGGTGCAGGACCGCCTCATTCGCCGGTTCCCGGAGGTGGAGCGCGTGCTGGGCAAGGCGGGGCGCGCCGAAACCGCCACCGACCCGGCGCCCCTTTCCATGATGGAGACCGTCATCACCTTGAAGCCTCGCCGCCAGTGGCGCAAGGTGGACACCTGGTATTCCTCCTGGGCCCCGGAATGGCTCAAAGCGCCGTTGCGCCACATCACCCCGGACCACATTTCGACCGAGCGGCTGGTGGACGAGCTGAACGAAGCGCTGAAGCTGCCCGGGGTCTCCAACGCCTGGACCATGCCCATCCGCGCCCGCATCGACATGCTGACCACCAACATGCGCACGCCGGTGGGCATCAAGGTGCAAGGGGCGGACTTGAGAACCATAGAGAACATCGCCACGCGCATCGAGTCGGTGCTGCCGCGAGTGCGCGGCACCCGCAGCGCATTCGCCGAGCGGGCCAGCGGGGGCTACTTCCTGGACCTGGTGTGGAACCGCGAGCAACTGGCCCGCTACGGGCTGCGCATCGAGGACGCGCAGGCGGTGGTGGAGAACGGTATCGGCGGGGACACAGTCACGACCACCATCGAGGGGCGCGAGCGGTATTCCGTGAACGTGCGCTACATGCGGGACTTCCGCAGCGACCTGGATGCGCTAGCCCGGCTCCCCGTGCCGGTGGCCGGTGGCGCCAGCCAGGTCCCTATCGCCCAACTGGCCGAGATCAAGCTGGCCAGCGGCCCGGCCATGCTGCGCAACGAGAACGGGCTGCTGACCGGCTACGTGTACGTGGACGTGGCGGGGCGCGATCTGGGCGGATACGTCGAGGAAGCCAGGAAGCTGGTGCGCGACGAGGTGCGGGTGCCGCCGGGCTACGCCGTCCAGTGGAGCGGCCAGTACGAGGCCCTGGCACGCGTCCAGGAGCGCTTGGCGATAGTGGTGCCCTTCACGCTGCTGCTGATCTTCCTGCTGCTGTACCTGAACACGCGCTCGACGGTGAAGACGCTGATCGTCCTGCTGGCCGTGCCGTTCTCCGCCGTGGGCGCCATCTGGCTGCTGTATCTGCTCGGCTACAACCTGAGCGTGGGCGTGTGGGTCGGGCTGATTGCCCTGCTGGGGGTGGACGCCGAGACCGGCGTGTTCATGCTGCTGTACCTGGATCTGGCCTACCAGCAGGCCGGCCAGGAGGGCCGTCTCCGCAACCTGCCTGAACTCCGGCAGGCCATCGTGCAGGGCGCGGTCAAGCGCATCCGGCCCAAATTCATGACCGTGGCCACCACCTTCCTCGCCCTGATACCGATAGCCTGGTCCACGGGGGTGGGCGCCGACGTGATGAAGCGCATCGCGGCGCCCCTGATCGGCGGGATCTTCACCTCGTTCCTGCTCGAACTCATCGTCTACCCGCCCGTATACGAGGTGTGGCGGTGGAACTTCCACCTGAAGCGGAAGGCCGCCGCGTAAGCCCCGTCGGCTACAGCAGCTTCAAGCTCGTGACCTGGATGGTGTCGCCGGCCTGCTGGCCCGAGACCACCACGCGCAGGTTGTTCCGCTTCTTCGAGGCACGCAAGGCCTGCTCGGCCTGCTTGTTGCCGGCGGCGTCGAAGGTGAGGAACTTCCCTTCGGCGGTGTAGACGCCGTAGCCGCTGGCCGCGCAGTCGGGCATCAGGGCGCACTCGCGCGTGTGCGCCTGGGCGGCCTTCTGCCCCTCCTTGATGATCTTGGTCGAGCACATGCGGTCCACCAAGATGCCCTCAATGTCGGCGGCCGCAGCCAGGGCCGCCACCGCCAGCAGAAAGCTCACCAGCAGGCAGAGCCTTCGAGTGGTTTTCATCGTCGCAACTCCTTTCGCAGTGAAGTGTACACCAACTGACCAGAAGAAGGCCGATCAGCATGCTCCCTCATTTCAGCGCAGCGAACTCCGCGTCGGAGCCTCGGCCGGCCAGTAGCAAGGGCACAGCGGACGAGGGGCCTAAGCCAGCTCCAGCCCCCGCATCATGTCGTGCTCCTCGTGCTCGAGGATGTGGCAGTGCCACACGTAGTGCCCGCCCACCCATGCCGGGAGCGCGTCGAACCGCATGGCGATCTTGGTGATCTGGCCGGGGTTCATGCGGCCGGTTTCTTTCCAGCCCACCTCGTTGGGATCGGGAGGCATGGCCGGCCCGAGCAGCCGGATAGTGCCGGTGGCCA
Source organism: uncultured Solibacteraceae bacterium (assembly GCA_964541065.1). Classification (GTDB taxonomy): domain Bacteria; phylum Acidobacteriota; class Terriglobia; order Bryobacterales; family Bryobacteraceae; genus VFZS01. The sequence continues at coordinate 24,811 of CAZIRH010000001.1, read as the reverse complement.
CGTACTGGTTCACGTCGAAGGCCTGGCGGGAGAGGATCTGGTAGTTGACCAAGTGCAGGTGCATCGGGTGGGTGTCGCCGGTCAGATTGAGGATGTTCCAAACCTCGATATCGCCGTTCTTGTGAGGCTCCTGGAAACCAACGGTTTGAACCAGCGGGTAGCCCGACGCCGGGTCGAGGAACGGCTGCCCGTACACGGTGCCGCCGCCGCCTACTCCGCCGTAGGGCACGTTGCTTCCGACCAACTGAATCAGGCGGCCGTACTCGTCGAAGCCCTCGTTGAGCGTATAGTACCTGGTCTTGTTGGCCATGCGCTCGGTAAGCCGCGCGAAGGGCGGCAGCGTCGGCAGCCGCAGCGCGGCGGTGTCTTGCGTGCCGGACACCCGGAGCTGCATGATCACGGAGGTGTCGGCGTCCACTGGGTCGCCGCTCGGGAACGGCCCGGCCGCGTCGTTGTAAAGGATCAGCCGGGAGCCGTTCGGAACGCCCTGGAAGTCGATGATGATGTCGGCGCGCTCGGCCGGGGCCAGCATCAACTTGGCGGAGCTGGGGTTGGCCGGGTTGTTCAGCATGACCGGGGTGGCCAGGAAGCCGCCCTCCGTGCCGATCTGGTAGAAAGCCGGGCCGGGCCTAGCCGGGTTGCGCACCTTCGAGTTGGGATCAGCGTCATTGTCCGACATGGCGTAGTAGAGCTTCAGCCGGTAGAAGCGCGCCTGATTGCCGTTCAGGATGCGGAAGCGGTATTTCTTGCGCTCCAGGTTCAAAAACGGCCAGACCACGCCGTTGACCAGGTTGACGTTGCCGAAGAACTCGGGAACCACGGAAGGATCCGGCAAGGGCGGCAGCGGCGGCGGCGCCAGGTCGGCGGGATTCTGCGTGTCCGGGTACCACAGCGTGCCGTCTGCGTTGAAAGCCTTCTCCTGGATGATGAGCGGAATCTCGGTGACCAGCGGGACGCCAGGGAGCGTTCCCGCCGCGATCATCGCGTCCTCGAAGTGGTCGCGCAAGACGTACCCGGCGGCCAGGCCAGCGTAAGCGTTCAGGCGCGTGATAGAGACCGCGTGGTCGTGATACCACATCAGGCGTGCGCTCTGCCCGTTGGGGTAGTCGAAGATCTCGCTGGCCATCCCGGCGCCCCAGTACTCCCCGGTAATCAGATTGCCGGGCGAAGTCCAGCTCAGGGGGTGCCCATCGCTCTGCCACGGCACTCTGCCGCCGTGCAGGTGCACCGCCGTGCGGTTGTCGATGTTGCCCATGGGCGTGCCCGCGATGCTGTGGTCTACCGGCAGGATGTGGGCCGCCGGAAGGAAATTCTCGAACTTGATCTTGACCGGCTTTCCAGTCTCCCCAGGCAAGGTGCTCCTGGCCAGGATGAGGGGACCGAGGTAACCGGTAGTGTAGCCCCCTGCGGGCAGCTCATTCGTGTACCCCCACAGTTTGGTGGCCGGCAGGTCCCGGTGCATCTTCTGGGTGTACTCCCGCATGCCGAGGTGGTAATACTCGAACCCCGGATAAGCGAGCGTGTCTGGACTCGCCACCGGCGGATAGGTCAGCGCATCCACGAACTTGGCCAGTCCCAGGTTCGGAGGAACGAAGCCCATCGGCCCGGCCAGCGCGCGCCGCCTGGCGGCAAGCAGTGCCACGCCTGCCGCTCCCCCAGTCTGCAAAAGTCTTCTTCGGCTGATCATTGGATCTTCTCCTCTGAATGAGTCCCTGCGAGCTGCCTACGCCGCCCTGCGGCGCCAAGCCGCCAGCAGCGCCAGCAGGCCACCTCCCAGCAGCAGGGTGGTGGAAGGTTCCGGAATCTGGGCTTCCAGCCCGCCCACGTACCGGCCATCGCCCGTTGTGAAGTCGCCCGCCAGCGGCACCCCAGCGGTAGAGTAATGCCGCACCCAACCGTCCGTGTCGCCGATCCAGAGCGTGTGCTGCGCGAAGGCCAGCCCACCCGGGGTGCGGCCTGGATCGACCAGCCCGCCTCCCGCATCAAACACGGCCGGCCACGGCGTGAACATCTGGCCAGTGAACACCCCGGCGGCGGTGTAGCGCCGCACGGGCGTGCCCAGAACTCCGGTAACAAAGTCCCCGTTCTCGCTAACCCAGAAGCCGTTCCCGGTCCAGGCGACGCCGAGGGGCTGATAGCCCAGGTCTACGCTCGTGACCAAGCTTCCGTCCGCAGGGTTGATCGCATCCAGGCTGTTGTTGAACGGGTCCGCCGCCCAGATGTAGGTGCCGTCGAACGTCATGTCCAGCATCCCGGGTGCAAGCAGAGGTGTCCCCGCAGAGAGCGTCGCCAGATCCATGGGCGTTATCCAGAACCCGTCATTGAAGTACACCAGCCCAGCCTGGTAGTCGATCGCAAATCCGATGCTGTCCACGCCGCTGACGGTACGCAGGACCGTACCCGACAGATCCGTTTGCAGCACAGGAAGTGTGGGGTTCATGTCGTTCCCGATCCACAGGCTGACCGGTCCGGCCGAGGCCGGCACCACGCCTGCAATCAAGAACAACAGAACCGCCGAAACAAGGGTGAGCACATAGCCACCACCGCAGCGCTTCATTGACCTACCTCCAAGTGAATTCCCCGAGCCGTTGGCTCTGCCCAAAAGGACATTAAAGCATATTCATCTTCCAATCGCAAGCACTCTTCGAGCATGGGAATCAAATGAAACCCGGGGGCATTGCATTTCTCAACAGCCGGAACTCGCCCCGCCTGACTCACAACGCGCCGGGCACCCTGGGTGACACGGTAGGCCACCTCGCCGATGTCCCCGCGAGGTGTCCCCCGAACCGCACGGGGCCGGGGGATCCGGGTACAATCCAGGGGTGTCACCGAGGGGAGGACGCGCCATGAGAACGTCTCTTGCGCTCTGCGGGCTGTTGCTGGCTGTCCCCTGGCCAGGCGTGCCGGCGTCCGGCCCTTTCGACGTCCGGGATTTCGGGGCCAAGGGCGACGGCGTGACCAAGGACACCGCAGCCATCCAGAAAGCCATCGATGCGGCCGCCGGCCGGGGCGGAGGGACAGTCCTGCTGGCGGCGGGCACGTACCTGAGCGGAACCGTCCGCCTGAAGAGCTACGTGACGATGCACCTGGCCAACGGCGCCACGCTGGCGGCCAGCCCGGATAACGCCGACTTCGATCCCTACGAGCCGCTCCCCTTCCAGTCGGTCTCCGACCACGAGACCACGTACTTTCGCTACGGCCTGGTGACCGCGGAGAACGTCCACCACATCGCCATCGAGGGCCAGGGCGTCATCGACGGCAACCGTTCCAAGCGCGGCGGTCCCAAGACCATCGCCCTCAAGCTGTGCCAGTACGTCAGCCTCCGCGGCATCACCGTCCAGAACTCGCCGAACTACTCGATCAGCTTCTGGGGGACGGACTTCATCGACATCGACGGGGTCACCATCCTCAACGGCTACTCCGACGGCATCGATCCCGACGCTTCGCGCTACGTGCGCATCTCGAACTGCTACGTGGACAGCTACGACGACGCCATCTGCCCCAAAGCCAGCCCTTCTATGGGCATGGCGAACCGCCGGAGCACCGAGCACTTGACGGTCACCAACTGCGTGCTGCGCACCAACTGCAACTGCTTCAAGTTCGGCACCGAGTCCAGCGGCGACCTGCGGGACGTGGCCCTCACCAACTGCACCATGCTGGCGCGCCAGAGCGGCCGCCGGCCGATTTCGGGGGTCTCCCTGGAATCGGTGGATGGGGCCCACATCGACGGGGTGGTGATCTCGAACCTCACGATGGCCGGCGTGCAGGCCCCGCTGTTCGTGCGCCTGGGTAACCGCGGGCGCGGGCTGGATCCGGCGGTGCCCGGCTCGGTTCAGAACATCACGATCAGCAACATCGTCGCCCGCGGCAGTACGGTGACCTCCTCGGTGACCGGCATCCCCGCTCACCCGGTGCGCCGCGTGACGCTCTCCAACATCACCATCACCATGGAGGGAGGCCACCGCGCGCCCGGAGGTCTGGACGTGCCCGAGCAGATCGCCAGGTATCCCGAGGCCACCATGTTCGGCATCCTGCCCGCCTTCGGTTTCTACGCCCGGCACGCCGAAGGTCTGGCCCTGGCCAACATCCAGGTGCGCTGGGAGAAGGAGGATCTGCGCCCGGCCATGATCTTCGACGATGTGAAGGACCTGACCCTCGATGGCTTCCGCACCGGCACGGTGGCCGGCTCCGCGCCGGTGCTGTGGCTGAACAATGTCGCCGAGGCCATGATCCGCGGGGCGCGTGCGGCGAGCGCAGGCGTCTTCGCTCGCATCAGCGGCGCGGCCAGCCGCGGCATCCTGCTCACCGGGAACGACCTCACCCGGGTGGAGCGCAGCATCGAGCTCGCCGGCGCCCCGGAAGCGGCCGTGCGCGAGCTGGCCAATGCGGGCGCCCGGCGCGCCCGGTGAGTATAGTGTATGGAGGTGGAGGTGCCCGGTGCCGCGACGAGCTGATTCGGAGGTCGCGCGTCAGGCGGTCGAGGAGCACCTCGAGAAGATCCTCGCCAGCAAAGGCTTCGCGCACGCGGACCGCCTCAGCCGGTTCCTGCGGTTCATCACGCAAGAGACCCTGGCGGGCCGGGGCGATCAGCTCAAGGAGCAGGTCCTGGGGCTGGAGGTGTTCGGTAGAGGCGAGTCCTTCGATCCGCGCATCGACACGGTGGTCCGCGTCGAGGCCCACCGGCTCCGCTCCCGGCTGGCGCAGTACTACGCCGGGGCAGGGCGCGAGGATGCCGTGCTCATCGAGCTGGCCAAGGGAAGCTACGCTCCGGTGTTCTCTGCGCGCCCGCCCGCGCCCCGGCTCGGCTGGCTGCGCCGCTGGAAGCTATGGGCAGCACTCGTGACAGTGGTAGTGGCCGGACTCCTGGCTTGGCTGGCGGTCACCAGGGTGCGGCGCCCCGAGCGTGTGCGCCCTCAGCCTCCGCCGCGCGCCGCCAACCCCAAGGCCCACGAGGCCTACCTCCGGGGACGCTACCAGTCGGGCAAGCGCACGGAAGACGGCTTGCGGAAGTCCATCGAGCACTATCACCAGGCGCTGGCGGAGGATGCCAGTTACTCGCTGGCCTATGCCGGGCTGGCTGAGTCCTATGCTCTGCTGGCCTCCTACGGCGTCGCTGCGCCGCGCGACGTGATGCCCAAGGCCAAAGCGGCGGCCGAGCGCGCGCTGGAAACCGACAACACCCTGGCCGAGGCTTGGGCTGCGCTCGGCTTTGTGAAGTCGTTCTACGACTGGGACTGGTCCGGCGCTGAGCAAGACTATCGCCACGCGCTCGCGCTGAACCCCAACTCTGCCACTGCTCGCCACTGGCACGCCGGCTATCTCCGCGCGGTGGGACGGCTGGAAGAAGCCCTCGCGGAAATCCGTCGGGCGCAGGTTCTGGACCCCCTGTCCCGCGCCGTCCACCGCGACCTCGCCCGCACACTCTATTCCATGCGCCGCCATGACGAGGCCATTCAGGAATACCGCAAGGCGCTGGAATTTGAGCCCGACTTCCCTTCCGGCCATATGCATCTCGGCATGGCCTACCTGGCCGAGTCCATGCACCAGGAAGCGTTGGCCGTGTTCCTCAAGGCCAGAAGCCTGCCCGGCGGGAATCCCATGATCCTGGGAGGGCTGGGCTACTGCTACGGCGTGCTGGGCCGGAAGACCGCGGCGCAAGGCGTGTTGAAGGAGCTGGAAGAATGGTCGCGGCGCGGCTTTGTGTCTCCCGTCAGCCGGGTCTTCGTCTACATTGGCCTCCACGACCAGGGCCGCGCCTTCCAGGGCCTCGAGCAGGCCTGCCAGGAGCGGGACGGCTGGCTGGCCTGGCTGAAAGTGGACCCCATCTTCGATCCCCTCCGTTCGGACGCGCGCTACACCCGCCTCCTCTCTCAGGTGCGGCTGGCAGAGGCGCGCTGAGCGAGCCCAGCCCGGTCAACTGGCGGCGGCTTCCGGTCCCATGAGCCAGGCGGCGATGCCGGCGGCATCCGTCTGGCGCACATCCACCACTACCACTGGCGTCGTCAGCCAGTGCGCCGCCACCTGCTCGACCAAGCCCCGGCGCACCACCCATAACATGGGACCGCTCCACTGCTCAGTGAGGGCATCCAGCGCCGCCGCCCAGCCCTGCGCGTTCAACTCGAGCGGTCCCACCTCGTCCACCACCACGACCTCGGCCCCCGCCTCGCGAAGCCGTTCCACACGCAGGGCCTCCCGCCCGAACTTCAAGCCCGAGGCCAGGAAGCCAAACGGCCCGGCCGAGGCGTCCTCCGGGGGAACGTCCCGGCGGCAGAGGGGCATTTGCCGGCCGTCCAGCAGGTCCACGACGTCGAAGCCCCAGCGTTCGCCCTCCTGCCAGAAGCCCGGCGCCAACACGCCACCCACGACGACGCCACGATCGCGCAACCGCCCGACCACTTCCCCCGCCAGAGTGGTCTTTCCCTGCCCCGAGTCCCCCGCCAGGAAGACCACACGGCCCTGGGGCGCGTGCCTCTGGCGGTAGCTCCGCAACCAGGCATCCGCGTGCCGGAGTAGTCGTGACAGCGACGCGAAGGGTTGCCGGAAGAAGCGCCGCTCGCGCGAAATCGCGGCGGCGAATTCCGGCAGGGCCTCGAAAGCCACGCCCAGGGCATCAGAGAACACTCGCAGGCGCCGCCGGGTGAACCACTCGATGATTCGCGGGTTGCGCAGCTCGACGCTGACCGCCGCAAAGCCGGCGATGACCAGCCAGGCCCGCACGATCATCTCCAAGCCTTCCCGCAAGCCGCTCCAGGTCCACCCGCCGCTGTTGCGGCTGGCCCCCAACAGGAGCCCGGACAGCAGCATCAGCACTGCCAGCTCAATCCACAGCCTGGGCCTGCGGAACCGCCGCAGCGAGCTGCGATAGCGGCACCCCACCCAGACGGTGAAGGCCGCCACGAACAGCATGGCTAGCCACAGCCAATGCGCGCCCAGCAGCCACAGTCCGGCGGCCAGCCCGACCAGGTCGCCCGCCAGCAGAAGAACCGAGAACCTCTGCCCGGCCTCCAGCTTGAAGCCTTCCCAGCGGTCCCCTTCCTGCGCCAGGCTCTCCAGCGGAATCCCCGGCGCTCCTGCCAGCCTCCTGCCCACCCGCATGGCCACCAGCGCCACCGTGACGCCCAGCAGAAGGTCGATCGCAAAGAGCGCCGCCAGCACCTCGAAGGGGCCCAGGAACGTCACGCGCAGGCTCCGGGCGGCGAACTCGCAGAGCCTCACGTACAGCGTCACGATGTTCAGCCCGAAGGTGATGATCGAGCTGGCGATCTTCTGGAAGAGACTCCAGGACACGGCGGCCGCGCCGCCCGCCGCATAGCCGAGCGCGCCTCTGCCCAGCAGTCGCGTGGCCGCCTCCAGCAGCAGGCTCTCCGCGAAGATGCCGACCATCGGCCCGATCACCACGGCGGTCGGGGAGATGGACTTCATCAGGGCGCAGATCAGGCCGGCGCGCCAGAGCAGACCCCGCCGCGGCCAGACCTGGTGCCCGCCGGTCAGTAAGGCCACTCCCGTGGCCGCCAGCATGCTCCCGGCCAGCGGCACGCGCAGGTTGTGCAGGAAGCTGCCGGCGATGATCTCGATGGAGGCCCACAGGCTGCCCAGCACGGCGGCGCGCAGCCACAGGTCGGGAAGCGGGGCGCGGCGGTCCGAAGGCGTCACTGGAGCCAAACTAGAAACGGTACCGCAAATGGAGGAAGAAGCTGCGGCCCTCTTCCGGAAAGCCCTCGTCGAGGAGGTAGTTCCGGTCGGTGAGATTTCTGGCCCCAGCTTGAAGCTCCACGTGGCGCCCCAGAGGGATGGTGGCGTTCCCGTCCACGACGGCGAAGCCCGCCAGCCGCACGTACCGGCCGCCCTCGCTCAAATCCCAGCGGCCGGTCTCGAAACGCGCGCTCCCGGTGAGCAGCACGCCGCCGCGAAGCGCGCCGCTGGCGGCGGCGAAGACCTGGTGACGCGGCGTCTGAATCAGCGGGACGCCCGGCAGAGAGACGTTCGTTCGGTTCAAGAAGGCGTAGTGGGCGTGGATCGTCGCCGGACGCAGCCGCTCCGTGCGCGCCGAGAACTCGAACCCGGAGTGCTCGACCCGCCCCACGTTTCGAAACTGAAACAACTGCGGCGCCACATAGAATTCCTGCATCAGGTTCGAGATCGCCGCATGGAAGACCGCGGCTTCCAGCAGCGTCCCCGCGCCGAAGGACCGCGAGTACCCGGCTTCCAGGTGATTGGCCCGCTCCTCTTTCAGATCCGGGTTCGGAAGCGACCGGCCGATCCGGTAGGAGTAGCGGTCCTTCAGGGTGGGCAGCCGGGTCTTGCGGGCGAAGGTGAACCGCAGCCGATCCACCTCCGAGAGCGCGTGCAGTACGGCGACCTGTGGGTTGAAGGCCCACAGGCCGCCCACCGGGAAGGGCATGACCACGCCCTTCTGGAAATCCTGGGCCTGCAAGACGTCCAGGCGGTCGGCGCTGAAGCCCACCACAGCCTGAGTGGCGTTGCTCAGGCGAATCGCATCCTCCAGCCCGGCGGACAACGTGCGGGACCGGAACGAGCGTTGCGGCTCGCCCAGGTTGTGTTCCTGGTGCGCGTCGTCCTTCCAGAACACTGAGGTCTTGATGACCTGCCGCGCCAGGGAGTTGGTTCCCGCTTCCAGCCTCCCGCCATAGGAATGATCGTCGTACAGGCTGACGAAAGAGCTGGAGCGGTTCTGGGTGGAGTAAGTGGCGTCGTCAAAACTATCCAGGCGGTTGTGGAACGTGTCGTAGTAGGCGCGGAGCCGCAGATAGCCGCTCCGGCCGAGGGATTTGTTAGCGACATGGTACAGGCTGTCCTTGCCCCACTCGGGCCAGCGCCAGTAGCGGACCTTGACGGCAAGGTCGCTGCCGGCATAAGGCGGCTGTCCCTTGCGTGCGCTCTGCCTCAAGTAGCCGAACGCGTACTCGTCTCCGGCGCCGGGCGTCAGCCCCAGCTTGAAGTGGCCGCGGGCATCGCGGCGATCGGAGTTCTCCCGCCGCTGCGCAGGCTGGAGCGGGTTGCCCGCAAAGCTCCCCGAGAGCGGGAAAAAGTCGCGCGCCAGCCAGGCGCCGCTGGCCTGCCAGTAGAGCTTCCTCATCCGGGCGCCCGCCCCGGCCGTGCCGGTGAACGCCCGCCCGGACTCGTAGCCCACCCCCACTTCTCCGTGAAACCGCTCCACAGGCTTGCGCGAGACCAGGTTGATGGCGCCGCCCAGCGTATTCGGTCCCCACATGGGAGAGCTGTAGCCCTTGACCACGTGGATCTCGGCGATGTCCTGCGCCAGGAAGCGGTCCAGATCGAGGTAGCCGTCGTAGGGCACCGAGACCGGCATGCCGTCCAGGAAGACCGGCGTCTGCCGCATGTCGAAGCCGCGCACGTATGCCACGCCCTCGTTGCGCGCGCCGACCCTGGAAATGGTGACGCCGGGCGCCATGCTCACCGCGCCGGTCACGGTGGCGTGATCGTAGGCCGCGATCTCGGCGCCGCTGATGAGGTAGGCGCTGGGAACTTGGGGAGCCTCGGCCGTCACCTGCACCTCGATACGACCAAGGAAGAAAGGCCCGGCCGGATTGAGCCGGATGAGCTCCTCGATCAACGCCCGCAGGTCATCAATACTTGCCGCCAGGGAGGCACGCGAGGCGTAGTCCGCTGTAGGAGCAACAACCCGTATCTGCGGATTCCTCAGGAGCCACTGCGAGACCGCCTGCCGCAGCCCTTCGACGTCCTCCCGAAGGCGCGCGAGGGCCGCGGCGTCAGCGTCCCCGACCGTCTTGACCTGAGCGGAGAGGCGCTGCGCCTCCGTCATCCATTCGAGGAACGGGGCGGCCGGCTCCTGCGCTCCGCACAAGGCCGCTGCCAGAACGATCAGCGCCAGGCGGCCAATGCTCATTTCAACCGCACGCTCAGCTTCCGCACCGCGTCGGAGAACCGCCGCATCCCGCCGCCCTCGCTGACCACCCGAAGGACGCGGTCCGCGTCGCGCACCTGCACTCCAGAGAGCAGCGTCACGCCTCGCGCGGCGAACACCTCCGGCACCAGCGGCGTGGAGGCCCCCAGGATCACGACCTCGCGGGCCCGGGTGACGTGCGCCAGTAGCGCGTCGATGGTGCGGTTGATGACTGCGGTGCCGGAGATGATCACCACGTCGCACTCTGGAAGCAGGACCGGCGCCGTCCAGTCGGGGTGCTCGCCCGCCAGGTCCCTGGGCCGCCGCTCGAAGATGTGCAGGCGGGCGGCGCGCTCTCGCAAGACGCTTACCAGCGGAGCGAAGTAGCCCACCATGCCCACGACATCCGTAGGGGACACCTCGATGAGCTCGGTGACATCGGCCTCCCTGGCCCCCGCCGGCGGCTCAACCAAGGCGTTGAGGGTGGCCACTCCCAGGGCCATGCTGGTGGCATCCAGCGTCTTGACCCAGCGGGCCAGCTCCCCGGCGGAGCGTCCGGCCAAGGTCCCGGCCTCTTTGACCACCGAGCAGCCCTCGCCGGCGTCTTCGTGAAAAGTGTAGGCCAGGCCGCAGCCGCCCCCTTTGAGGCACACCGCGGTATAGGCCAGTCCCACGCACACCGTCGAGACCGTGCGGCCCTCCGCCTTGGGCGCCATCCGCTCCAGCAGCTCATCGACAATCACGATCGTCCCTCGGGTTGCGGCTCCGCCATCCAGCGCTCTGCTTGTACCTGCGATTGTACACCGCAGCCGGCCGCGGCCGGTGGGCCGCCGCCCGCAGGATTCGCCGGTAACGTTAGACCAACCGTTGCCCGGCGGGATGACACTTGCACTCGTGACCGCTGGAAGCCTAGACTCTCACCGAGGAGTGCCACTATGCTCCTGGCAACCAGCGTCGGCCGGCTGTGTGCGGCCGGCACACTTCTATGTGCGATGGCCGTGGGCCAGGCTCCCACCCTCCAGCCCTACGACGACGTGCGTTGGATGCGAGGCCGGCCCGTTCCAGGGGCCAAAGACGTCAGCCAGATGGATCTCTCCGGAATGGGGTACTTGCTGCCCACGCTGAAGTTCAATCAGAAGACGCTCTGGCCCGACGCCTCACGGATGCCGGCCGACGTCAAGCCGGAAGACCTGCTCAAAGCCGCCATCAACCCGGGGCTGGGTGTCCGCGAAATTCACGAGCAGGGCATCACGGGCCAAGGCGTGCGGGTGGCCATTATCGACCAGCCCATGTACCTCGACCATCCCGAGTTTGAGGGCAAGATCGCGGCGTACAAGGACACGGGTTGCGGACCCGAGCAGAGCAGTATGCACGGGCCGGCCGTGACCAGCCTGCTGGTCGGGACGAACGTCGGCACGGCGCCTGGTGCGATTGTCTACTTCGCGGCGGCTCCCTCCTGGCTGGCGGACGCCGAATACTACGCCGTGGCCCTGGAGTGGATCCTGGAAGAGAATCGCAAGCTTCCGCCGGAGAGCAAGATTCGCGTGGTCTCGGTTTCCGCGTCGCCCTCCGGCCCGGGTTCTCCGTTTCAGAACAACAACGAGAGGTGGGACAGGGTCACCGCGATCGCCGAAGCGGAAGGTCTGCTGGTACTCGACTGCACGGCGCACCGAGGCCGCATCTCCCGGTGCTGGTTCGGCGGAGGCGACCCCGAGGATCCGGCGAACTGCGTGCCCGGCGCCCCCGACGGGCCCGTCTCAATAGTACCCCCGGACCGCCTGGCAGCCCCCACCGGCCCCCGGACCCAGGCCGAGGAATACGACCGGGGCGATTTCGGATACCAGTACGGTTTGCGCGGCGGCCTCAGTTGGGCCATCCCTTACGTGGCCGGCGTGATGGCCCTGGGTTGGCAGGTGCGGCCCGAGCTGAGCGGCGAGCAGATGTTCCAGCTCCTGCTCCAGTCGGCATATATCAGGGACGGAACCTCCAAGATCATCCACCCCAAAGAATTCTTGCGGCTGGTGAAGGAATTCGATCCTGGCCTGGCTTCCCAAGGCCCCGGGCTGCGGTGAAGCTCTCGCTCATCTTGGGGCTTGCCGTGGTGTGGCTCACCACCGCGGCAGCGCAGCCCCTGCCCCGCTACGACGTCCAGCGGGCCTCCTCGCCCATCGTAGTGGACGCCCGGCTGGACGAGCCGGCCTGGCGCCAAGTGCCGCCGGTGGGCGAGTTCCGCGCCGTTAGGTGGAAACCGGGCCCCGTCGAGCCGACGGTCGTGCGCATGCTCTGGGACGACGAGAACCTCTACCTGGGCTACTACTGCCACGACCGGCACATATCCGCCTACGTCACCGAGCGACACGGGCCGGTCTCGAATGACGACTGCGTGGAGATCTTCCTGAGCCCGAATCCCGCGAAGGTCACCAACTACTACACCTTCGAGATCAACGCCATAGGAGCCATGCTGAACCGGTGCCGGACCGAGTGGTGGACAGGGCCGCCCACCTGGGAGCCCGAGGGGGTCCGCTACCGGACCACGTTTCACGGCCTGCCGAGCAAGGATGAACGCCCGGAGGACGACCACTGGATGGTGGAACTGGCCATCCCGTTCCGCAACTTCGCCCGGGACGCGGCCCACATCCCACCCCGCCCGGGCGACCTGTGGCGGCTCAACCTGTATCGAACGGGGGGCATCACCGGCCGTCAGAGCAGCACCTGGTCGCCGATGGCGTCCCCGGCTCGGTCGTTTCATACGCCGGAGTCGTTCGGCTGGGTGCGCTTCGTGGGTCGGCCTCGCAAGGGCTGAGGCGGGGGATCTGATTGAGCCGCCACAGCTTGTAACGTTAAACCCACGGTTAGCCCGGCGCGTGAAACTTGTCGCGTGCGCCCTTCTCGGGTACTGTTCAGCGAGGAGGAGTCCGCTCATGCGTACTGGCTCGACCCTGAAAGCTCTGGTCTGCGTGCCGCTGCTGGCTGCGGCGTTCGCCGCCAGCCCAGCGCTGGCGCAATCCACCTTCGGAACCATTCTCGGCACGGTCACCGACCCGAACGGCGCGGTCATGCCCGGTGCCCAGGTGACGCTGACTCACCAGGAAACCAACATCGCCCGTCAGGCCACCGCCAACGAGGCGGGGCTGTACGAGTTCCCGAACCTGGTGGCGGGAACTTACCGGCTCCAGGTGAACCGCGAGGGGTTCAAAGCCTTCGTGAAAGCAGATATCGCCCTGGGCTCCCGCCAGACCGTGCGCCTAGACGCAGCCATGCAATTGGGGGCGCTCACCGAAACCGTTACGGTCACATCCACACCCGGCCTGCTCGAAACCGATACCTCCTCCCTCGGTACCTCGATCGCCGGCGGCGAGGTGCATTTCCTCAGCCCCACCACCGACTCGCAGCGCCCGTGGACGCTGTTGCGCTTAAACCCGCTGGTGCAAAACACCGCCAGCGGGACCCGCTTCAGCATCGGCGGCGCCTACCCCAGCCAGTCGGAGTTCCAGGTCGATGGCATCACCTCCCCGATAGGTTCGGGCTCGCCGTCGGGTTCGACCCTGATGAGCGCCGAGGGAGTCCAGGAAGTCCGCGTGCTGGGCGGAAACAACTCTGCCGAGTACGCTTCGCCCGCCGTGTACCAGCAGATTTCCAAAAGCGGGGGCAACGCCCTGCACGGCGACGTCTACTATTACTACAACGCGCCGGGGCTGAACGCGCGCGTGGCGACTTCGACCACCGGGAAACCTTCCTTGATCTTTCACCAGTTCGGCGGAAACGTGAACGGGCCGATCCGCCTGCCCAAGCTTTACAACGGTCGCGACAGGACGTTCTTCAGCCTGAGCTGGCAGTCCAAGCGTCAAGGCGGCACCCAACTCTACACTGCGGATGTTCCCACCCTGGCCATGCGCAACGGCGTATTTTCGGTAGCGGTTCGGGATACCGACAGCAGCCGTACGCCATTCCCGAACAACACCATCCCGGCCAGCCGGATCAATGCGGTGTCCAGGAACATCCAAACCACTTACTACCCGGAACCGAATACGCCGGACCCCAACGCGATCACCCGTAATCATGAGACCATCGGGCCCAGCGGGACTACGCGCGAGGAGGCCCTCGACCTCCGGCTCGATCACCGGGTTGGCGACCGGCACTGGTTCTACGGGTCCGTGGGAGGCAGCCAGTTCAACAACCGGGCCTACGACAGCAATCTCCCCACCATGGGCTTCCGGGTCAGCACCCGGAAGCTCTATCACGGCGCCGTGTCCTACACCTACAACCTGAGCGCCAACCTGCTCAATGAATTCCGGGTCGGATTCATGCGCGACAACAGCCCAGCAGGCGGCGCGCGTAACGGCCTGGAGGTGCTGCGCGAGCTCGGCATCCAGTTTCCTTCCAACCTGCCGGCGCCCGATGTGCGGGGCTTCCCGGTGATCAATATCACCGGGCTGACGGCGCTCGCACAACAGAACACGACGACGAACATCTCGCCCAGCTACCAGTTGACGGATACGGTGTCCTGGATCCACGACCGCCACACCTTCAAAGGCGGCCTCAACGTTTATCTCGAACAGCCCAATTACTGGCAGATCCCCCAGGGCGCCTTCGGCAACTTCTTCTTTCAAACTACCTACACCGGAGCGGCCTACGCGGATTTCCTGCTGGGCATCCCGACCTACGTGACGGCGACCGGGATCAATCCGAACCAGTACATGAGGAGCACCAACTACGGGCTGTTCTTCCAGGATGATTACAAGGTCCGGCGCGATCTCACCCTGAACCTGGGCCTCCGCTGGGACTACCAGGTACCGATCTACAACAAGAACAACGCCCTCTACAATTTCGACCCGGCCAGCGGCGGGATGATCAAGGCGGCGCAGAACACGCCCGTCAACAGCGCCTTCGCCGCCAACTATCCGAACGTGAGGATACTGGAAGCGGCCCAGGTGGGACTGCCCGAGCGTACGCTCAGTTTCGCGGACCGCAACAACCTGGCCCCGCGGATCGGCTTCGCCTGGCGCCCGCGCGGCTCCTCCAGCTTCGTCGTGCGCGGCGCCTGGGGGAAGTTCACCGACATCATCGGCCAGGGCGTCGTGGGGACGATGGCCACCGGCGGCTTACTCAACCGGGGAAACCCGCGATATGACAACGTTCCCGCCTCCGCGGCCTCCACGGCCTTTCGGTTCCCCTACCCCTTCCCGGCCGTGGTGACCGGGGAGGCGGCCCCCCCCAGTCTGACGGCGAACGGCTTCAATCCACGGATAACGAACCCGTACGTCCAGCAGTGGAACCTGACGCTGGAGAAGTCGCTCCGGGAGACCGCGTTCCGCGCTTCCTATATGGGCACCAAGACCACCAACCTGATCTACAGCCGGGACATTAACCAGCGGGTAACGCCGGGCGACACCACCAACCGCTCGAGGCCTTACTCCGCCTATGGTTACGGCGGCACAATCGCTTACCTGGACAATGGGGGCAACCAGATCTACCACGGCCTGATCCTGGACGCCCGCCGGCGGTTCCGGAACGGCTTCATGTTCCAGGCCGGCTATGCGTTCGCCAAGAACATTTCCGACATTGTGGAAAGCGAGAACGACGCCAATGGGACGAGCTCCAACGCTTTCAATCGCTCTCTGGACCGCGGCCAGGTGGGTTACCAGCGCCGGCACTCCTTCAGCGCCATGGGTTTGTGGATCCTGCCGTTCGGCCGCGGCCAGAAGTTAGGGAGTGGCCTGCCGGCGTGGGCCAGCCACACCGTGAGCGGCTGGGAACTCTCCCCGGAGTTTTTTTCCGGGAGCGGGCAATACTTCACTCCCTGCCGGTCCGGCACGAACCCGCTGACCGGTGCTACCTGCGGCCAGGTGGCCCGGCCGGACCGCATCGGGGACGGGAACAACGGGCCGAAACAGACCGGAGGTGCGTCGGTCAAGTGGTTCGACCCGTCCGCGTTCAGCAATCCGGCGGCGACCGTCCTGGGCAACTCGGGCAGAAACGTCCTCCTGGGACCCGGCTTCTGGCATCTGAGCCTCAGCCTCACCAAGAGGTTCCGCTTCCTGGAGAACAAAGAACTGTGGTTCAGCCTTTCCTCAGAGAACCTGCTCAACCACCCGAACTGGAACAATCCTTCGAGCTCCGCCGAGCTCACCGTGGGACAGGCGGCTTTCGGCAGCACGGCGTCGCTGATGGGCAGCGATCGCGCGGCACAGCGCTTCCCCAGCCGGAACATCTGGCTCCGGGCACGCATCCTGTTCTGATCCCGCTCATGCAGACACGGCGCCAGTTCCTCGGCTTCGTTGGCACCGCTTCGGTGCTCGGCGCCAACGACCGCATCCGTGTGGCCGTGGTGGGCTTGAAGCGGCGCGGCCAGGATCACATCCGCTGCTACCATGAATTGGCCCGGGAGGCCAACGTGGAGGTGGCCGCACTGTGCGACATCGACGAGTCGGTGCTCCAGGAGAGCGCGGCCTACTACGAGAAGCTGGCCGGGCGCAAAGTCCGGCTGGCGGTGGACCTCCGCAAGCTGCTGGAGGACCCCTCGATCGACGCCATCTCCTACTCGACGCCCAACCACTGGCACGCCCTGGGCGCCATCTGGGCCTGCCAGGCGGGCAAAGACGTGTACCTGGAGAAGCCCGCCGCCCACACCATCTGGGAGGGCCGCAAGCTGATCCAGGCGGCGCGGAAGTACAACCGCATCGTCCAGCACGGCACGCAGTCGCGCAGCAACCCCGCCATGCACGAGGGCATGGAGCGGCTGCGACAGGGCGTGATTGGCGAGCTCTACATGGCGCGCGGCATGGCTTACAAGTGGCGCGGCAGCATCGGGCGCATCAAGGAAGAACCCGTGCCGGCGGGGGTGCACTACGACCTCTGGGTGGGGCCGGCCCCTATGAAGCCGTTCGCGCGCCAGCGCTTCCACATGTACTGGCACTACTTGTGGGACTACGGCAACGGCGAGATCGGCAACCAGGGTGTGCACCAACTGGACATCATGCGCTGGGGCCTGGGACTGAACACGCACCCGACGCGCATCCAGTCCATGGGCGGCCACTACCTGCACGACGCCGACCAGGAGACGCCCAACACCCAGGTGGCCTCCTTCCAGTATGAAGGGCGGAAGCTGCTGCTACAGTTCGACGTCCGCCCCTGGATCACCAACTTCGAGGCGGGCATTGGCGAACTGTATCCCACGCGCGGCCGCGACAACGTGGTGGGGGTGATCTTCTACGGGTCGGAGGGTTACATGGTGATGCCCGACTACAGCAGCTACCACACCTTTCTGGGCCGCCAGCACAAGCCCGGCCCCAAGGGCGAGAGCCTGCGCGATCCCGGCACCAACCTCGATCACTTCCGCAACTTCCTCCGCGCCATGCGCAGCCGCAAGCACACCGACCTCACCGCGGACATCGCCGAAGGCCACCTGTCCACTGCTTTGGCCCACCTGGCCAACATCGCCTACCGAACGGGGAGGCGCCTGGAGTTCGATCCAGCCGGCGAAACCTTCCCCGGCGACGAGCAAGCCAACCAGTTGCTCAGGCGCACCTACCGCGCGCCGTACGTGGTGCCGGAACAGGTGTGAGGGGCGCGCGAGCGATGTTACGGCGCGAATGGACGCTCCTGCTGTTGGTGGCCCCGGCAGCTCCGTGGGCCGGGGTGGCGCCAGATGCCACCATCACCGTCCGCCCGCAGGTCCGCGTGGCCCGCATCGACCCCAACATCTACGGGCACTTCGCCGAACTGTGCTTCCGCGTCTTCAACGGCGGCCTGTGGGCCGAGATGCTGGAGACGCGCAAGTTCGAGCGCCGGGACACCGACAGCGACTACGGCGTGGTCCGCCCCTGGCGCTGCGTGGGCCGCACCCCCAAGACGCACTTCCTGCACGACAACACCGTGTCCTACTCGGGCCGGCAGTCGCAGAAGATCGTCAGCCAGGAACCGGCGCCGCACCAAACCGGCCTGACGCAGCCCGGGCTGTACGTCGAAAAAGGCAAGGGCTACCAGGTTCGCCTCAACCTCCGCCACCAGGGCCTGAGCGCGCCCGTGACGGTCGCTCTGGAGGGCCAGAAGGGCGTCCTCGCCAGCCATCGGCTGGAGGTGCCCCAAGGCATCTGGCAGCGTTTCGCTTTCACGCTGCGATCGCCGGAGACTGACCGCGACGCCGCCTTCACCGTGAAGTTCTCCGGGCCGGGAGCTCTGTGGCTGGGGACGGCCTCGCTGATGCCCGAGGACCACCTGGCAGGGTACAGAAGGGACGTCATCGAGGCCCTCCGGCAGATCAAGCCGCCTCATATCCGCTGGCCGGGCGGCAACTTCGTCTCCTATTACCGCTGGGAGGACGGGATCGGCGACCGCGACCGGCGGCCGGCGAGGCTGAGCCTGTCCCGCGCGATCGAACAGGAAGGTTTGTTCTGGGAGCCCAACGACGTCGGCATCGATGAGTTCATTGACCTGTGCCGGCTCACCGGCGCCGAGCCCTACCTGGCGGTGAACGCGGGCGACGGCACGCCGGAGGAAGCGGCTCACTGGGTCGAGTACTGCAACGGCGCTTCCGGCTCGCCGTACGGCGCGAAGCGCGCGGCCAATGGGCATCTCGCGCCGTACGGCATCAGGCTGTGGGGCATCGGCAACGAGTTGTTCGGCGACTGGCAGGGCGGCCACGTGGACGAGGAGACGCACGCGCACCGCGTGGTGGCCTTCGCCCAAGCCATGCGCGCGGTGGATCCGGATATCAAGCTGGTGGCCTGCGGGGGGAGATCCTGGTTCTACCCGCGGTGGAACCAAGCGCTGCTGGAGATGGCCCGGGGGCACTTCGACTACCTCTCCCTCCACTCCTACGCCCGCAAGTACCGCCGCACCATGAAGAAGGACGACCTGAAAGACCCCGCCTTCGCTCGGGAGTTCTACTACTACATCGTCTCGGCGCCCTACGGCATCGAAGAACAGATCGTCCGGACGGCGGAGCAGGTCCGGGCGGCGCTGCCCGACGGTCCGGCCATCCCCATCGCCTTCGATGAGTGGAACGCGTGGGCCTACCGCGCGTCGAATGTGGGTTACGGCGACCACGAGGTGGAATTCGCGGCCCGCGATGGCCTTTACGCCGCGGGCGTGCTGCACGCCTTCCGCCGCCAGCACCAAGCCCTGAAACTGGCCAGCTTCGCCATGACCGTGAACTCGCTGGGGCTGATGCGCGTGAACCGTTTCGGCTTCTTCTTCAATCCCCAGTACCTGGCCTTCAAGCTGTACATGAACCACCAGGGGCCGGTGCTGGCTGCCGCGGAGGTCCAGGCCCCGAGCTTCCCCGCCCCCGCGTACGAGGAGGGCCGGCCCCAGGCCATCGGCCGCATTCCGTACCTGGATGCTTCGGCCACTGTCAGCGACGACGGCAGCGCTCTCTACCTGGCGGTGATCAACCTGCACGACGCGCAGCCGGTGGCCGCGAAGATCCACCTCGAGGGCTGGACGCCCAGGCCCGCCGGCAAGGTCCTCTGGATCGAGGCCGAGCACTACATGACGGAAAACACCTTTGCCGAGCCGGAGAAGGTGAAGATCCTGGAACGCGGGCTGGAGGGCGTCGCGGCGGCATGGACGTTCCAGTTCCCCCCGCATTCCGTGACCATCCTGGAGCTTTACCGGCAATGAGAATCGCGAGACGGGCGGCCGTGTTTCATCTCTGGCTGGCTGTGGCAGTGGCGGCGCAGGACAGGCGCGCCTGTGCGGACAGCCGCGAGTTCCCCGGCAACCACAAAGAGACCCAGATGTTCAGCGCACTCTACACGGCGCGCGACGACCGGGTGTACGCTGGGCTGTGCACCCACGCGGGCTCCAGCCAGTTCTATCAGTACGACCCGCGCACGGATCGCATGCGGCACATCGCCGATCTGGCGGAGTTCCTCGGCCAGACCGGCCAGGGCATCCGCACCGCCGGCAAGATTCACACCCGTTTCGTCGAGGATCGCGAAGGCCGCATCTACTTCGGGACCATGTGCGAAGACTCGGGTCCTCCCAACATCGACCCCTCTAGCTGGGAGGGGCCGCATTGGATCCGCTACGACCCTAAGACGGACAAGCTGGAGAACCTCGGCCTGATCAACCGGCGGTGGGGCATCTACGGCCTGGCCATCGACCAGCGACGCAACCACCTCTTCGCCACCGCCTGGGACGGCCACCTCTATCGCTACGACATCTCAGCCGGCGTCACGCGCGATCTGGGCCGCGTGGACAACTGGGACGATCTGCGCCACATCGCCGCCGACGATAGCGGCAACGTCTACGGCTGCTACCCCAAGGCGCGCATCTGGAAATACGACGCCGCCACCGAGTTGGTCTACGATCTCTCGGTGCAGATTCCGTACGATCCGCTGGTGTATCCGCGCCGGCTCTCCAACCCCATGCTCGACCGCAAGGCCATCTGGCGCGTGGTCGAGTGGGACCCCATCGATCGCGTCATCTACGGCCTCGACGGCGGCAGCTCGATTCTCTTCAAGTACGATCCCAAGAACGGCCCCGAGGGCAAGGTCACCACACTGGCCCGGCTTTCCGCCGAACGCTTCTACAACTCGCACCGCAAGGACGTTCCCTATTCGACGCTGGCGTTCACCATCAGCCGGGACCGCAAGATCTACTACGCGCCGGCGGGGCTGGACTTCGACTATGAAGCCCGGCTGGAGGCCGCGCGCCTGGCACAGGCCCGCGGGGTCAAGTCGCCTCCCTATTCCGAGTTGATCGTCTACGACCTCAAGTCGGGCCGGCGCGAGAACCTGGGCGTGCTCCGGACCGCCGACGGGCGGCACGTCTTCGGCTGCGGCGGCGCCGCGGCGGGGGCAGACGGAACGATATACCTGGGCGCGGCGGTCGAGGAGAACGACCCCGCCAAGGCCGCCGGCAAAGTGGCCGGCGCGCACCCGTTCGCCCTGCGACTGCTGCTCTACCAGCCGGGAGTGAAGTGCGGAGGGCCGTCCAGATGAGGCTCCTGCCCTGGATCGGCGCCGTCATTCTGGCTGGCGCGGCCACGCTCGGCGGGCAACACTGGGTCAACCCCAACGTGGAGGCACACCGGATCGACCTGCGCGAGCTGGGCTACCCCGAGGTCAACCAGATCCCGGCGAATTCCAGCGCCATCACGTCGCTGGTGGCAGCCGCCAGCGGCAAGATCTACGGCGGCACTAGCGGCGAAGAGGCCTACCTGTTCGTCTACGATCCGGCCATCAACAAGGTCCGGCACCTGGGCAGGATCAAGGCGCAGCCAGGCATCCATCACTCTCTGGTGCAAGACGCGCGGGGGTTGCTCTACCTCGGAACCGGGCTCAACGTGCTGCGCCCCCTCGCACTCACCCGCAACATCCCCAATGCGCGGGACAGCATCTCGAACGCCCTCTGGGAGGACGTGAAGAAACCCTACCGGGGGTACGCCGGCGGGCATCTGTACCGCTACGATCCGGCCGCGGGCGACCCGCAGGTACTGTTGCCCGAGGACGCCTGCCCGCTCGAGGACCTCGGCATCGCGGTGCCGAATAACGGCATCTACGCGCTGGCGATCAGCCCGCCGGCGGGAATCATCTACGGCGTCTCCTATCCCGACGGTCGCCTCTTCGAGTACCGCATCGCCGAGCGGCGCTTCCGCGACCTGGGGGAACTGGACCGCCGGGTCGTCTTCCACGGCCCCGAGCGCGACTGGCGCAGCCTGCCGCGGGCCCTGATCGTCGGTGATGCGGGCCGTGTATACACCTCCGGCGAAGACGGGCTGCTGGTCTTCTACGAACCCAGGGAAGACAAGATCGTATCCACCGGCCTCAAGATCCCCGGCGAATACTACCCGGTGCAGGCCTACACCGGGCATCCCGTGGCGGAGTGCTTCGCCCAGGACGCGAAGGGGCTGATCTACGGGGGTTCGTCCGACGGCGTTCTGTTCTCCTTCGACCCGACCGCGCGGAAGCTGGTCACCCTGGGCAAGCCGCGCGTCTCGAGACGCCTGCGCGCGCTCACGCTCGGGCAGGACGGGCGCCTGTACATGATCGCCGGAGAGCGCTTCGAGCCCTGCCGCCTCTTCTCTTTCGACCCCCAGGGCGGCGGGTTCCGCGACCTGGGCATCGTCGCCGTGGACCGCAGCCCGCACTACTCCTGGCGCGGCTACCAATTCGATAGCATGGCAACTGGCGCCGACGGCGCCATTTACATCGGCGAAAGCGAGCGCCGCTCGCACCTGTTCTTGTATCTCCCCTGAGGAGGGACGCAAATGAGCGTACTTCGGATGACATGCTGGGCAGCCGGCCTGCTGCTGGCGGCCTGGCCCGCCCTCGCGCAGGACCTTTCCAGCGTGCAGCTCGAAAACTTGATTCACCCGGACGCGAAGACGCGTGAGATCCGCGTAGCCGTGCTTCCGATCGGCTCCACCGAACCGCACGCCAACCATTTGCCTTATGGCTGCGACGCCTTCACGGCCGCGGCAATGGCCGCGCGCGCCGCCTTCCGGGCCAACCAACTGGGCGCCAAGACCGTGGTGCTGCCGGCCCTGCCGTACGGCGTGAACACAAACGTAGTCGCGATTCCCTACGCGCAATCGCTGCGGCCCGCCACCATGATCCAGTTTGTCCAGGACGTAGTGGACGGCCTCGAGCGCCAGGGTGTCCGCAAGGTGGTGATTGTCAGCTCGCACGGCGGCAACACATCCACGCTGGGTACGGCTCTGCGGGAGCTGTTCGCCACGCACCGCAAGGTCTTCGTGGCCCTGGTGTCCGTCGCCGACACCTACCGCGACAAGCTGTCGGAGATCGGCGTGGTCACCGGCGCGCACGCTTCGGAGGCGGAGACCTCTGTGGCGCTGGCGTTGTTTCCGGAGAAGGTCCGCATGGAGCGGATCGCCAGGCCGAAGGAGGCGGAGCTGAAGCTCAAGAGTCTGAACGCCGGCTACATCACCTTCGTGCGGCCCTGGAACTACGTCAGCGACACCACCGGCGCGGGCGACCCGACCCGCGCCACGGCGGAGAAGGGCCGCAAGCTGGTGGACCTGTTCGTGGAACGCATGGCGGCGTTTCTGAAGGAGTTGAGCGATGCGGAACTCACCGAGGCGTTTCCGTATTAGAACGAAGGAGCAGTTGTTTCGGAAGCCCTCCGGCGCCGAAAGCCGCGACGCGCTGGCCCTTCCCCAGTCTTGCGCTGGCCCAAGGTGGCACAGGCATTCCTGCCTGTGTGTCGCGTGCCCCCCAACAGGCCGGGAGGCCTATTCCACCTGTTCGGCGCTCGGGCTGGGGGAGGGCAAGCGCGACGCGCGGTTGACCACGGGGGGTGTGTATTTGATCTGCCCGGGAGCCGAAAAAGGAAATCCCGGAGAACACCAAGTGGGAGGTCTGCTATGAGAAGCGTGCGAGTGGTCCTCGCTGTCGGTCTGCTCACCCTGGCCGTCTTCGGACAGGAATTCCAGGGAACCATTCTGGGGCGCATCACGGATAGTTCGGGCGCGGTTGTCCCCGATGTCCAGGTCAAAGTGGTGAATACCGAGACCGATGCGGCCTCCAGCACCAAAACCAACATGCAGGGGAACTATCGCGTTCCCTTTCTCCTTCCGGGTGATTACCGGGTGTTGATCGAGCACGCCGGGTTTCGTAAGATCGAGCGCCAAAACGTGCGCGTCTCGATGGCCACCGAAACCACGCTGGACATCGTGCTGGAGGTTTCCGCCGCGGCCGAGGCGGTGACCGTGACGGCGTCGCCCAGCGCGCTGAATACCAGCAACCCCGAGCTCGGGCAGGTGGTGGAGCGCGCCTACATCGAGAACGTGCCCATCAGCCTGACCCGCAACGTGCTGAACAACATCTCATTGGACGCCGCGGTGGACGCCTCCGGCGGCACCTATACCAGCAACGGGCAGTCGGGCATCAGCATCGCGGGCGGCGGCGGGACCAGCGGCAATAACGAGGTGATTGTGGACGGCGTACCCAACACCATCGCGCGCAGCGGCGGCATCATCATCTACGTGCCCACGGCGTATTCGGTGGATGAGATGAAGGTGCACACCACCATGTTCGATGCCGCTTACGGCCACTCCAACGGCGGCGCCATCAGCATCACCACGCGCGGCGGTACGAACCAACTGCACGGCACCCTTTACGACTTTAAGCGGTGGGCCGCACTGAACGCCAACAGTTGGAGCAACAACCGCCTGGGGTTGGCCAAGCCCCCGCTAAGCTACAACCAGATCGGCTTCTTCGTGAGCGGTCCAGTGTACCTGCCCAAGTTCTATCATGGCCGCAACCGCACGTTCTTCAGCCTGGCCTACGAACGCGACGACGACAAGCGCGACCTGTTTCGCCAGGCACGCGTCCCCACGGAACTGGAGCGCAACGGCGACTTCTCCCAGACGCTGAACTCGCTGGGCACCGGCTTGCTCCAGGTCTACGACCCCTGGACCACGGTCGGCAGCGGTTCCAGCGCCACCCGCACTCAGTTCCCGAACAACAAGCTTCCGGCGGCGCGCATGGACCCGACGGGCGCCGCCGTGGTGAAGGTTTACGCGCTGCCCAACCTGGCCGGGCCGGCCCAGATTGGCAAATACAACTGGGCCGTTGACGGCCTGCTGAACATCAAGCAGCGCAACTACACGGCGCGCATCGACCAAATCGTGAGCGACAAGCAGCGCTTCTTCGTGCGTTACAGCCACCTGGTGCGCATCCAGGATTCCCAAGTCATGATGCCGGGCGTGATGTCGTGGCCGGTAGACGGCACCAGCGACATAGGTCAGGACGACCGCTTTATGGATAACTTAGGGATCGACCATACTGTTACCTTCTCTCCAACGTTGGTGGCCTCGTTCCGATACGGCTTCGCGATGCGATGGCAGACAAAATCGAACCCGCGCCAGTTGCTTGACCCGGCGCCGCTGGGCCTGGCGTCCATCATCGCGCAGAACCAGTTCTTCAAGGCTTGGCCTACCTTCAACCTGGACAG